>NZ_JPJC01000019.1:0-32704 GCF_000733135.1 Sphingomonas sp. FUKUSWIS1 | reverse complement strand
CCCGCCGCTGGCCTGAAGACGCTGCAGGCGGGCCTCGATCGTCGCAAGCAGATCCGGCTCGATAATCGGAAAGACCTGGCCGACGACGCCGTGATCGCTCGCTCGCGTGGCCGAGGTCAGCGACACCGATAGCAGGGCGACGATCGCGAAGGACTCGATCGCTCGCTTCACAGGATGGGCTGCCCGACACCGACAATCTTGTTCGAGCAGGCGTAGCCGATCGCAGCATAGCGGCTGTCGAAACCGTCCTTGTGCGGGCTGCCGACATAGTAGCAGCTCTGCGGGATCACGCCCGTCGGGCCAGCAAACAGAGGCTCGCCCAGTTTGGTGACAGGCTTCATGTGGCTGACGAGCTTGCCGGCGACGAACACATCCGCGCCGCGGTGCACGACGGTGTCACCGGGCATGCCGTAGACGATCTTGCCGAACATCTGCTTCTTCGCACCGAAATGCTTGATGACGAGCGGCACGGCAGGCGGCACGAAAAAGACGTACTCGCCGCGCTTGGGCACTGCCGTCTTGTGAATCACGAATGCCCAGTTCGGCAGCGATTCCGAGGCGTTGATGAGCAGCCCGTGCGTGTCCCGCCACTCGGCGATCGCGTTCAGCGAGATCCCACCGGCGACGAACAAGCCAAGCGCTGCCCAGAGGCGTTTGCGGGGACGGAAGCCCTCAGCCACTGCTGGCGCCGCAATTGCGTTACTGGCCACCGGGACCACCAAAGCTTGAGACCATGGCGCCGGCAACCGACGGATCAACCGGTGCGACGTCCTGCGCAGTGGCGGGGGCAGGCACTGCGGCAAAGGGGTTCGGCGCGGCGGGAACGGGTGCGACCTGCGCCATTTCGACAGGCGCGATCGCCGGCGCGGCAGGAACCTGACCCTGCATCATCGAGCCCATTTGCGCTGGCGTCGCCGGCATCGGTGCCTTCACGCCCGAGGCATAGACGGCTTTAGCCACGTCGGCCGTGATGTCGGGCACGCTCTTGGACAGAACTGCCTCACCCACGAGAACAACCTGACCAGCCGCACCGCGACGCTGCAACTCCGTATCGAGCGATGCCATGAACGTGCGCATCTGCGCCTGGACCTGGTCGGGCGGGGTCGCGCTGCGGGCTTGCGCCTGAACGTACTCGCCAACGATCCGGGACAGGTCTGCCTTGACGATGTGCTGCGGTTTTTCAGCGGCCACAACCTTCGTGACCCACATGGCCCAGACCAGCGCGAGGACGAGCGCCGCACCGATCAGCAGCTGCCCGGCGGTGTAGCCTGCGAACACCGTCTTGCGCCGGACAGTGATCGCGGCAGGAGCGGTCACGGCCGGCTCAGCCGTGGCGGTGTCGACGGCCTCGGTCATGCGCTGTGCTCCCGGCGGGCAGCATCACGCGGCAAAATAGCGTGACGGCGGAAGAACATGATTGCGCCGGAGATGACCATATGAACGATACCGACGATCATCTTGAACTGGTCGAGCCGGCCAACGTCCGCTGCGAGGTAGCGGCTGGTCAGGTTCTGCAGATGGTTCATCATGCCATCGAGCGAGAAGCTGCCGATGAGCAGGAAAAACAGGACGAAGACGCCCCACGTCATCAGCAGCGTCGTGGCCATAAAGCCCGCGAAGTGCAGTCCGAAATAGAGGAAATAGCCGTAGTCGAACTTGCGCTCGACATGGAGAGGCTGAAGAACGGTTGCCATAGCTGTCACTCCGCTGCGATCGCCAGCGCGTCATCGGCGCTCGGATCGGTCCATTTCTCGGGGTTGTCGGGGTAAGCGACCCGTTCGATCGCCTCTTCCATCGTCAGACCCTGCGCGAGCAGGTCATGGATGGCCGCGAAGGTGCGGGGCGATGACGAGTAAACCGTCGCAGAATAGGGATCGAGGACGAGCCGGCCGACCGCCAGGGTCTCCGGACCCTTGATCATCACGTCGGAATATTCGGAGCCGTTGCGCTTCAATGAGCGGAGCAGCGCGTCAGTGTAATCGTCCATCTCGAAGCGATCGTGCTTCTTGAAGTCGGCGATCGTCTCCGCCTTCTGCTGCAGGATGACGAACCAGTCGCTGTTCTCGAGTGCCGCCTTCGACCCGTCCGACTTGTAATAGTCGTTGAGGCTCTGCGTGGCGGTCACCAGCGACGCACCGTATTTCCGGCAGGTACGCGCATAGGCTTCGATGAAGTCGGCCATCGAGCCGCCCTTGAGCATCTGCCACGCCTCATCGAGCAGCAGTGCCTTGGGGCCAGAGCGGTCCTCGCGACGCATGGCCTGGCTCGCCATGAACATGATCGCGGTTAGGGCGACCGAACGAAGCTCCTCGCGCGACGACAGATCCGACAGTTCGAACACCGTCAGGTTGTTCTTGAGCTGGAAGGACACCTCGCCCTCGAAGAAGCGGCCATAGGTGCCGTCGGTCGAGAAGGGGCGCATCGCGATCGCGAGATTGATGGCGAGCGGGTTTGTAGTTTCGTCGAGCGCCGCGATGACGTCGTTGACCGAGCCTTGCCGACCTTTCTCCGCCCAGACCTTGTTGATCGCGCCATCGATCAGGCCGCGCTCGGTATCGTCGAGCTTGTCGATGTGCCGCGCCATCTGGTTCACGATCGATTTGAGCATGGCGAAGCAGTCCATGAGGTAATCCTCATCGGTCTCCGCCAGCACCGGATCGATCATCGAGAACGGGTTGATGCAGAAGCCCGAGGACATCGTAAACTCGACGAACGCGCCGCCCTGCAGCTTGCAGGAATGCTCGAACGAACGGCCGTCATCGATCACGACGACCTTGGCACCGGCGCCGACCATTGAGGCGCACAACTCCTGAAGGGCCACCGACTTGCCCGAGCCCGACTTCCCGAAGACGGCCACGTTATGGTTGCCCGCCGTGTTTTCGAATGGCGACCAGAAGAAGGGCTGACCCCGCCTGCCGATGAGCATCAGGTGCGGGTTGTTGCCGCCAAGATATTCGCCTTGCAGCGGCATCAGGCTGGCAGCGGTCGTGGTCAGTACAGTGCGCAGTCGCTTCATGTTCTTGAGGTCGAACGACAGGCCGTTGGCCATCGTCATCGGCATCGCAGCGAGCAGTCCCTGGATTTGCAGATAGCGATCGTCGAGGAGGTCCCAGCCTGCCGCGCGGTACACTGACTTCAGGACACGCTCGTTGGCGTCGCCCTTGCCCTTCGGGCTGAACGAGGTGACCGAGTAGAAGGCCTGCACCAGCTTGCGGCCCTGGCGCAGCTCGTCCTTTACGAACCGCCACTCTTCGGACTGGTCCTTTAGCTGTGGTAGCATGCGCGCGGACTTGCTGTCGGCGAGGCTGGTGGTGCGCATGAATTTGCGGCCCGCCCGCTGCCCGGAGGCTTCGGCGTCCGGGAAGTCGAGGCACAGGTTGGTCGACACCGGGCAAGGCATGCGCAGCTTATCGGCGAACATGTCGCCGATCAGCTTGGCCATGTCCCAGGGTGCCCAGCGCTGCGGCAGGTTGCGCACCGAGAAGGAGCGCACGTCAAACGTGTCCGGGTAGATCTCGCCAATCTCAGGCGCGTTCTCGACGGTCTTCCCGGTAGGCCGGAAGCGCTCGGTGCGCAGCAGGATGCGGTCCGGCTCGATCTTCATCTCCAGATCATGGCGCACGGCCTGGTCTGCGATCGGGTCGAAGGGATTGTAGGTGATCGTGTCATCACCCGGCGCCGTCGTTGGCGAGGTGATGTCATCGATCCACGAGATGAGGCCCTTGGGGTCGACTGCGCGTGCATGGACGCCGAGCGACTCCAGCGCGGAGATCAGCCCCTCCATGACCGAGGTGATTTCCTCGTTCGAGACGCGGCTCGATTCCGGCGTCGAGTAGGACAGGCCGAGACGATGATTACGCAGGCAGAAAGGCGCCGATGCCGACAGCGAGTTCCAGACGCCGCCCATCAAATACTCGGTGCGGTGCCGCGCCATGCGCTCGTAGATGCCCGATGCCGAATAGCGTGGCATGTACCACTGCGACAGCTTCTCGCTGATCCGCGGGCTCATCCAGCCATGCACCTGCAGGGCACCCGGCGTCGGAATGCCCTCGGACAGCAGCTGTGCCAACATCTCGTGGCTTTGCTCGGTCGCGCCGATCATCGGCGTTGCCTCGAGGAAAAACCCGCGCGACGCGCTGTTGTAGTAGATCTGCGTCTTGGGGTCGTAGCCGCGGTAGGGCAGCCAGTGGACGAACCGTGGGACGGCTGTGTCCGGACGGCCGTTCTCAGGCTTGGCGGAGTCACCAAGAAGGGTGGAGAGCAGGCCTTTGAAGATGCTCACTGGACAACTCCGGGGAACGAGGATGCGCGCAGCACCGGCAGCGGGTTCGCGCTCTTTGCCGCCTCCCGCGCTTCGGGCTCGGCACGGGCAAGGCCGGCACGAACGGCCGGATTGGCGCCGACCGCTGCGATCGCGGTGCGCCCGGCCGGGGTCACGTATTTCGGCGTGATAACCGCCGAGGCGGACGAAACGACCGGACGGACTGGCGCGGGTGAGGTGAGAGGCTTGGCGCTGGTGCTCATGCCAACCGATACCGGCACGTTTGTCGTGGGGGCCGCTGGCTTGGAGCCATAGGTCAAAGCGGTAGGAGTGCGGAGAGCGGAGGGTGACACCGAAAGGCGGCGCGGGGTCTTCGAAAGACGACGTGCGACCTGGTCCTTGATGTCACCGACTGGATCGGCCTGAACCCGTGCCGCGGCAACAGCAGCGGCGCTCGGCATGTCCGGATCAGCAACGGAGGAATCCTCCATCACGACGGGAGGATCGGCACGGTCGACGGCCGCTAGCAGCGTGTCGCCACCCGTTGCCGCCTGAACCTGTGCCGGGGTCGTAGCGACAGCGTTGCTCGCAAGCGCGCGCTGCCATTCACCGCGCTCGACGACGGCATGAACTGCAGTCTGTTCGTGCAGGCGGCCGGCGCCATCGATCTGCGCCGGGAAAACGATGCGGAGAACCCGCTCCTGGCTACGCGCAGGCACAGCAGCGGCGGTGTCGAAGCCCCGACCAGCGCTCTGCGGCGCGCTGTACGGACCAGCTGGCGTGATCATGCGATCGCCGTCCTCGCCCGCGATCATCGCAAGCGCGCGATCATCGATCGTGGAGCTGGGCGCACAGATCCCGTCGGGTGCCATGCAAGAGAAGTTACCCTTGATGTTGCCGCCCATCGTCGTGCAGCCGGTCATCATGGTGCCAGACGCCAGGGCGACAGCGAGACAAACGTGGACCTTGTTCACGACCGGCCTCCAGCGATGAAGGAAGCGAGTGCCTCCTTGGGACGATAGCCCTCGATCATCGCGCCATCGGCGCGGACGATGACGGGTGTGCCGTTCAGGCCATGCGACCGGGCAAAGCGCTCATTGGCATCGAGGCCCGAGGTGTCGCAGGTCGCGGCGTTGCGCAGTGGCTCGCCGGCATAGGCCTGATGAAGCGCGGTCTCGCGGTTCTTGGCGCAGTACACCTGATTGGCGAGGTCGCGGCTGCTCAGTACCGAGATCGGACGTTCGACCACCCTGACGTTCATCGAGCGCAGCGTGTTCGACAGCGCGCGGCAGTAGCCACAGCGAAAGTCACTGAAGACCGTAACCGTCTTGCCCGATTGATTGCCCCAGACGATCGCGCCGTCCTTAGGGAGACCGTCGAGCGAAATGCGCGACGGCGTCGCCGGCGCCGTAGGCTGCGCACCAGCGCCGACCGCCTTGGCGATCGGGGGCTCACCGCTATCGGCCGCGTTGTTAGCCTTGGCGGCACCGCCGATCAGCGTGTCCGGATTGATCTCGAGCAGTCGGGTCGCGGTCAGATCCTGACGCGTCTCCATGTCGTAGACCCGGCCGATGACGAGGTAGCGCCCCGAGCGATCGACGTAGAACAGGTTGTTGCCCGCCGTCACTTCGCACAGGCCATCGACAACCGCGCAGTCGACCTTGCTGACCTTCGTCTTGGGCAAGCGCGCCTTGAGAAGCGAGATCACCGATGCGTTGACGGGACGAAGCGCCGCATAGGCGGCTTTCGCGCCGATCGCAGCGGCGATGAATGCCGCAATGATCGCGAGGAGGATGAATACCCGTCCCGCGGTGATGCGCTGGTCGGCGCTGCTATCAGTTCCGAACATAAACACCCTCCAGGAAGACGATCTCGACGTCGACGCCGGTCGGCATCTCGATGACCGGTTGGTACTGCTCGGCGCGCTCGATCAGGTATTTCGAGACCATGTCGCCAGCCTCGCCCACGCCGTTGCCAACGCCGCCCTGGGCAATGTCACCAAGACCAAGTTGCTGGCGCTTGCCGTTGACCTGGACGTTGGTGCCCTGAAGGAAGGAGTTCGAGTTGGCGGCGAAGCCCTTGCCGATCCCGCCGACGAGGCCGGCGATGAAGGCTTGGCTGACCAGCGACCCCTCCCGGCTGACAACGCGGCCACGAACCCCGGTCTTGCCGCCAAATGCGATGAAGCCTTTGACCTCGGATACCGCGTAGCGACCGCCCGGTTGCGGGCAGGTCATCTTCTGCAGCTTCACATAGACCTTCTCGCTCGACAGCTCGCCGCGGGCGGCGCCGTTGATGAGGCAACCTTGGATTTTCGTGGTCAGAAGCTTGCCGTTCTGCAGCACCGATCGCGCAGGACCGGTGACGCGCAGGACGACGGGCAGGGGGTCGGTCTGGCTGTTGACGCCGGCTGCTGCATCGACGCCGACGATGACCTTGGCGGTAGCGAAGGAGTTCGGCGGAAGATAATTCGGGCTGTCGGTATAAACCGTGCTGCCCTTCGAGACGCGTGACGCGTTACCAGCCTCGGCCGAGCCGAACGACACCATCTTAACTTCGCTCATGCGCGCAGGAGCGACGTCGGGGACATTGCCGGCGCCGGGAGCGCCAGGGCGACCGTACATGGCAGTGCTACCCGGGCCGTACATTGCCTGTGGCCCGGGCACCGGCGCGGGCGCGGCCGCGCGCTCATTGACCTGACGACGGAGCTGGTCGTTCTCAGCCTGATAGGCAGAGACGACACGCTGACCGTCTGCCGACATCGACTGGTTTTGCGCGCGCATTGCATCGAGTTGCTCGGCGAGCTGCGCGACGCGGGCGTTGGTGCCCTCGACACCCTTCAGTTGGTTCTCGTTGGACTGGAAGCGGTTTTCAGACTGCGCCATCCACTCCTGCTCGGACTTGGTCTTGTTGGTCATGTCGCTGACCGAGACCGTCTTCCTGTCCGCGCTATCGGGATCGATCTTTTTGACCGCGTCGTCACCGCCGAAGATCCAGAAGGAAGAGGCGACGAGGACTACGCCGCACCCGGCAGCGAGCTTCATCTGCTGCTTCTTGCGGGTCTCTACGTTGCCATCCAGTTCCGAAGCGATCGGGGATACACCGTCGCCGTCGACGACTTCAGGAGCGTCGAGCGGCTTACGCTCGCGAGAGACGATATCTTTGATGCCCATGGCTTAGTTTCCGTTCCGCGAGACGAGGTAGGCGGTCGTGACCCGACCCGGCGCCAGCTTGGGTTCGGCGATCGAGACCGCGAGCGCGCTCGATGGCGCCACGCTGGCCTCGGTCAGCACCGTTTCCTTGGTGCCCTTGTTTTCAATGCGCAGGACGCGGCCGGTAAGAGCGTCGCCGCGATATTCAGCGATCATCTGAACCTTGAGGTCGCCGACATAGACGGGCTTGAGCGAGCGCTGACGCATCTCGAAACCGTCGACCGTCTTGTTGGCGTACATCGCCTGCACCAGCGTCACAGCGGCCTCTTCCGGCGAGGACGTCTGTGTGACCTTGGTGGTCGTACCGGCTTCCGCGGCGTCGGCCTTGGCAATCGCGGGGTTCGAGACGAACACCTGCACCGCTTGGTCGCCGCTGATCCGGCACTGGAACTTGTAGACGTAGCCGCGCTTGCTGGTGCCGAAGAACGACAAGACCTGACGACCAAAGCCTTCCGGCACCGACAGGTAGATGTCGCCGCGAACAGGCTCGTTGACGACCGAGAAGTCGTCCGATGGGTTGCCCGTGTTAATCTTGGACACGCCCGCGAACTCGTCGCCGACGAGGCTGATCCGGGTGAGGTCCTTGGCGGACGCGTTGCAGGATACCTGCGCACCGTCGTCGGCCATTAGCATCTGGTCGCCAGCCGCGAAGGCCGGGGCCGCAAAGACGAAGATCGCCACGGCGATTAGAGCGGCACCGGCGATGCGGCTGAGCCAGCAAAAGTTGCGGCTGGAGAGGGCAGTGCCGAGCGCAGCGCTGCCAAAGGCGTAGATTGCGGTCACATCGCAGCTCCCGGACGGGTCTTGGGTTGGACCATGCTGAAGCCCACAAGCTTCAGGGTCATGCCGGCATATTCCCAGTCGTAGACAAAGGTACGCTGCTCGGATGAGACGATCTTCTGACCGATGACCGTGTTGAGCTTGCCCGTCACGGTGGACTGGAGCGCCTTTGGGTCGATCTCCATGCCCTCGAGCGTGAAATACTGCGACATGCTGGAGCCGCGCTGCTCATCGACGATCTTGAGAAGGTCGGCTTTGATCTTGCCCTGTGACTTGGGCGAGACGATCGCGAGGACCGACTTCATCCAATAGTCGAGACTGCTCGGCGTGCGGTTAAGCGTCAGCACGGCCGTGTCGCGGGTTACAAGCTCCAGATACTCGCGCGAGACACCCGACGTGGACAGTGTGACCGGCGAGCCCAAAACAGGCTGCAGCACGATTTCGCGGCTACGTGTCGCCGACATCAGGAGCAGGAGCGCAACAAAACCGGCAAGAACCAGTGCGGCTATACCGAGGACATTACGCTGGCGAAGGACGCGCTGGCTTTGCGCGTGCTGGTAGGAAAAATCCATGTCAGCCCACCATCAGTCGGAGGTAGGAAGGTGGCGTGGCGCGCAGCGACGGGAAGCCGCCTGGCAGATGCCAATACGCCAGATGAATCAGCCACGACGTTGCCCGTCCCGCCTTGGCCCTCCTAAGGGCCCACCAGCCCAGGACGGCTAAGCCGATCCCGATGACGATGTGTTGGGACAGGATCCCCCAAGTGAAGGGGATAACCATCGCGAGGAACTCGTCGAGCGTCCAGAACCCGATCAGCTCAGGATCGTCGAGGTGCGATGGGATCACGTACTTATCGGCTGACATCACGCCACCTTCAAAGACGGTACCGGCGAAGCTGCTATCAACGCCGGCACCGGGTCGGTTCAGATGGTGGCGGTGACGGTCGAGGTGACGATCGGGATACCGGTGCCGGCACCGACGCCCACACCGACCGGGATCGCGACCTGGCCTAGCGAGAAGCGGCCCGAGGCCAGACCGACGACGCCGCCAGCAAGCGACAGGACGGTGATGATCTTGCCGCCCGAGCCTTCGAGGAAACCCGTAAAGGCGGAAAGCGCGGTGTTGAACGTCTGATCCGCACCGGCGAACGCCGGCGAGGCCAGGACAGCAGCTGCGGCTGCAGCACCGATGACCGCCAGGGCGGTCGTCTCGGCGCCACGGCCGATCTTGAGCATGGTCTTCATGGTAGGGATTCTCCTTCGATCGAGCGCATTTCAGAGCGCCCAAGAGGAGACTGGCCGGCACGAATCTTTAGCCGCAAACGGAAACCGTCGGAACGATGCGAAAGCTTATGCTTTTCTTCTCAATTCAGCGTGATTTTGCCATTTACGAATCACAGTGCCCGACTGAGCCGGGCACCTGCCCGGAAATTCAGGGCACCTGCCCGGAAAGCGCGGGCAGCCTGTTTTGGAATATCCGGTCATCCAGTTTGGCATCCAGATCGTAACTGGTTTAGCCGTTACGCCGCAGGATGCGGCCTATCCGTTTCACGAGTATGCCGGGGGGGGCGAGGTCGGAAGTGGACTCGAAATTGAGGGTTGACCAAAGTGACGGCTGAAAAGGCGTATCATATTTCCGTTTCGGATCACTATTTTCGCCTAACCAGCGAAGGTATCCGACTTCTGTCGAACAAGCATCATTCATACTATTCTTTATCTATGGTCATAAATGAGCGCGTGGAACGGGCTTCCGACCTGGTACATAGTTATGACGCTGACGACATGAGAAACCATCTTCGCATAATATCGAGCGAGGGTGAGATCGAGATCGACTTCACCATTCTAGAGACCAGCTTCAGCTCGATCGAGGCAGCTGCTCTCTCGCTTGGTGAGGCACTCGGGCAGAAGGTTCTCTTACCTGATGCTGTGTCGCTGATACTTTTTGACCTCATTGTTGAGCGGAATGCTACGGAGGTTCTTACGAAGCTTGGGCTTTCCGCCTCTGAGGCCGAAAGTTATCGCGTTTCCTTGAAGAAGAAGAACGCGAACGTCATCCCGTTGCGGCCTAAACGGTCATAACCGCTTGTCTCGAACCGGCTTAGGGTTGCTTTTTACAATTCGGTGAGTTTACCCATGGGCAATCAGCCGGGAGAATGGCGATGGGCGAAGCGACGCGAAGTTGGGCGGAAAACCCACCGGGGGCAATTCCAAGTTTCGAGTTAGAAGATTACATCTTAGCGAGGATGGATCTTGCACGGGTGAGCGTCAGGGAACTGGCGACTCTGACAAAAATTGGTCGGAGCCGTCTCCATGACGGGCTTCACCGTAAGGTCGATAAGCGTATCGCCCTCAAGATGCCAGAAATTGCAGCTATCCTTGAGGCGTTGGGCATCAGCAAAATCGAAGCCATGTATGCTCAGGAGATGCTTAGAAAGAACGCGGCCGGAGTCGAACTAAAGGACCTCCTGAAGGTCATATCGATGGTGTTGGGCGTCGTGACCGGACTCCCTGAGCAAATTATTACCGTTGTAAGGCATGTTGACGGTCTTGGTTTTGACGATGTTCGACCTGAGCACGGCGAAGCTGCCCAAGAGCTGATAGTGCGGGCCATTCAGGTAGAATACCAAAAGATCGGTAAGCGCCGGTCCCAACGACTTGACGAGTTTGGCGAAGAATAACGGTCGCCGCTTGGCGACGCCGGGATGGCACCGTTTTCACCCATCGCGGGCTTAGTGAGATAGGGTAACTGAAAGCACGAGCGATACTCTAAGCTGATACCCTCAGCGAGGGACGGGCGTGTCGCGTTTCGACGTGCCTCTCGTGCTTTCAGTTACTCTATCTAATGAAGCAGCTTTTTGCGCGTCCGACATACGGAAACTGAAAGCACGAGAATTTCCTCGTTAAAGAAACCGAAAGCACGAGCCAACGGGAGCGACTTCCCATGCCGCTGCCGTTTAGGCTGTCGCTATCGCCGGTTCCAGAATCACGGGAGGCGATCTCGAGGTCGCTTGGTCTCGCGAAACCTAATTGAGGGAATGCCGTGCAAAGAAGAAAAGCCCGCCAATAGGTCGGAGCTTTCGAAATTTCGGAAGTGCTGCGTAACAACAGCGGCATAGCCAAATTACGATGATGCAGCGGGAATGCGTGCCTAGCGCGCCACGGACTTCTGCGTCCGCACGGAAATCCAAAGGGGGTTCTCCGAATGAATTCTATTACCTTCGCTCCAGGGGCGGGTCATCGGCGAGTAGACGAACGCACAGCGTCAATTGGACGGATCGCTGATAGCTTTTCCGGGCTTCCCGAACGCGTAAGTCATCGGCATGTTCTAACAGCTTTCAAACGAGCCGCTCCCTACATTGGCGTACCGCCTCGCCTTGTGCATGCGGTTGACACGCTTATGAGTTGGTCTCGGGAGGTAGACTGGAGTGAGGGACAGCGCCCGATTGTCTTTCCCTCTAACGAAACGCTCAGCCAAAAGCTTGGAGTTGGTGTTCGGCAGCTTCAAAAGCTGCTGGACAGTGCAACGCGGTGGGGGCTGGTTGCTCACCGCGACAGCGCTAACGGTAAGCGTATCGGAGCAAGGGGAAAAGACGGCCGGCTGATCTATGCTTACGGGATAGATCTTAGCCCGCTTGGCGTGCGCTACGATGAGTTCGTCCGCATAGCTAACGAGGGGACAGAGGCGGATTTACGCATAAATGTTCTTCGAAAGCGCGTTACCGCAGCCCGCCGCCGCATCAGTAGCCTGGTGCAGTTTATCATCGACGAGGAGATCGGAGGCGTCGATGCAACCGGTATCATCGAAGCCACTCAGTTGGCTACTCACCAGATTCGGAAGGTTCGGGATGAACGTTTGCTCCAGGCTTGCGCTTCAGAGCTGGAAGGCCATGCAGCAGCGCTCGATGAGTGCATTAGGGCGGTTTCCGCCAGGGACAACGAGGAACTGGAACAGGTAAATGATTCACCCTCGGGCGTCTTTAACGACACCCACTATACAACTACAAAACAACCACCCATTGCTAAAGCAAATTACTGTAGAAGCTCGGCGGAAAGCAGTAGTGGGCGAGGCTACGACATCCGTAACAACGAGCCGCAGAGCGAAGTCGAGGCCGACCTAGCCCATCATGGCGTTGATCCGAGCTTTATCGCCGCTGTGGCTCCTGAGTTCATTTCGTGTCCTCCCGAGCAAATGACATGGGGTATTGTCATCAGTGACGCCGAGAAGCTCACTGTCCAGGCTGCAATCCCAGCCGATGTTTGGCGTGAGGCTTGTCGACTAATGGGTCAGAAAGGCGCGGCAGCCTCGGTTATCGCGACGGCCCATAAACACGTTCGAGGCGATGTCGATCGTCCCGGAGCGTATCTTCGCGGCATGAATAAGAACGCCGCCTCGGGAAAACTGAACTTGGGGCGGACTTTTCATGGCCTGAAGGACCACGCCAAAAGGCAACCAGTCCGATCGCTATCGGGCGGCTCAGACCTTCGATCCGTCGGCCAGCTTTTGGCGACGGCACTGAGGTCCGCTGGTCGGGTCGGGCCGGTATTGCTGTGAGAGAGGATAGGGTAACCGAAAGCACGAGGCCTAGCGTCGCCTTTCGTCGTACCCTGACGAGATCCGCCACTCGCCACCGATTGAACCGCAAAAGCTCGTGCTTTCAGTTACCCTATGTTCGACTGGGGGTGATTCGAGAGGATAGAATGGTAAGAAGGGGTGTATTGCAAAGGGATCGGCGATGGCGAAATCACCAGCGATAGCGCGACAGATTTCACTGTTCGACATGGACAGCCCGCTTCACGGAAAAGTCCGCGGCGAGCGGAGCATCATGGACTACCCGTTCTTCGTGCTTTCTAAGAATGCGCACCTTGAGCCTATCGAGTACAAGCATGACCAGGTGACCATTCAGATCCGGCCAAGTGCGACCGGCGTTGCGACGATGTGGGACAAGGAAATCCTTCTGTATGTCGCCTCCCTCGTTGCGCAGGCGATAGCTGATGGCCAGATCTCAGACGAAGACGTAACCTTTTCAGCTCATGACTTTTTCCGCATCACCGGAGTCGAGCGACCATCGGTACGCGATTACCGGCGCTTTGGCGAAGCATTGGAACGCCTTCAGGGCACTCAGATAAAAACTAATATCGAGACCGGATCGAAAATTGACCGTGGCTGGTTCTCATGGCTGTCTGAAGCGCAGGTCGAGTACGAGAAAATGGCGAACGGAGACGAAGTTCTTCGCTACGTGCGCGTCCGCCCATGCAATTGGCTATACCGCGCGATCAAACGTGATCAGCGGATCTACCATTATCACCATGACTATTTTCGTTTGGGTGCAATCGAACGTCGTCTTTACGAAATCGCCCATTGTTACTGCGAAGCCGGTCCAATCGACATTAATCTTGAGGAGCTGCATCATAAGATTGGGTCTATGGGTCCAATGAAACGGCTAAAGCAGCTTCTCAAGAGCATCGAAGCAGAAAACCGGCTGCCAGAGTATGATGTCTGTTTAGTCGAGGTTGTATGCGGCGAACGAACAGACTCGATCGGTCGTCGCCGTAAATCTGTCACCACATCGGTTCGCATGAAGCCTAGGCAGAGGTCAATTTCTGCTTAGAAGCGCTGCATCGTGGCCACCCTTGTATAGCCCGCTTGCCGATTGTAGATCGATAAAGGCAAGTCTGCTGGCGACGTCAACCGCGACCAGTTCGCGATGATGTTTGAGACGTAAGCCTGTGTTTCGGTGATGTGCGGGACCATGCCGCCGCTCACGCGACCTGGACCTGCGTTATAGGCGGCCAGCGCCAAGTGAACTTGCCCAAAACGATCAAGCTGCTGGCGGAGATAACGGGCACCACCACGCATGTTCTGCAGCGGATCATACCGATCGACGCCGAGGCCAACCGCCGTCCCCGGCATTAGCTGCGCGAGGCCGTAGGCGTTCGCCGTCGATGTGGCGATCGGATTGTACCCGCTCTCGCGGATAATCATCGCATCGAACAAACCGGTCGGGATACCCTGCTCGCAGGCCACCGCGCTCATCATCCTATAGTAGGCCGCACGACGCGCCTCCGCACTCCGTGCAAGAAACCCAGACGGACGATAGGACAGCGGAGCGCAACCGGGTTTGAAATAGACGGGCTGGACGGTGATCCCCCCGCGTAGCCAGCCCGGAACCTGGATCGATGAAAACGCCGCAACACCCGCGGGCTCACCACTCATAATAGGAGGACCCACCGGGGTTACCGCAGTTGCAGCGATCTCCTGCTGCATGCGGAACTGAACGTAGCGGCGACTTAGATCATGGACCTGAAAGGCGTCCGGCAGCGGCGACGGCTCGACTATTGCCGCTAATGGAGGGATGCCGAGCAAAGAACTCGTGGCTTCGGTGGGCAGGCTCCCCGTCATTGAGATCAGCTGAACCTTCCGGAACGCTGAGCCCTTTGGAGCGGCACCGGCTTGCGAACCGACGATCAGAGCGGCGCAAAGGCCAGCAGCAGCGAGTGGATAACGCACGGAAAACCCCCAATGGCCTTGATATTCAAGAGTTGAGATCAAGCGGTTTGTGCTTGTCAAGACCGCCAGACCTGCCGAAACTGGTCCAAATCAGCGCCTGAAGGTCACTCGAACATGTGGTTGATCCACCGCGATACTGACGGAAACAGCCGGGATCGGATCCCGCTGCCGGCACCCCTGCACGAGGCGCTGGTGCGCTGGTATGTCGGCGAAGGCTCGTTCCACGACGAACAGGCTGGCGTTACGCTCGTCCAGAACGCCCGGATAGGTCATCGCTGGATCGCCTGCGGATGTCTGGGGCCGGGCAAGGCTCCGCCGATCCTCACGCCGGCATATCTCTCCGAGGCCGAAACCTACTATTTACGCCGGCTGACAAGCACCAAGCGTCCGGAACATCGCGCCGATTGCCCCTTCTTCCGCGACCAAGCCACCAATCGAATCACGGAAGTCAGGTCGCATTACACGCCAACTGATCCTCCGTCAGGCTTTTTCGAGGTCTTGCGACCAGCGCCGGAGAAGCTCGCACAGCGTCCCGAAGACGGCAGCCTCGACGACCGGACCCGCAACGCCTCGACCCCGCGGCTCGCTCGCCTCCTATGGCGTCTGCTCGACAGCGCCGGCTGCAATATGATTGCCCCGTTGGGTATGGGCTACGAATGGTCGATCAGGGAAGAGTTTGCATCGCTCGGCCGTGCGGCCGCCAAGATCGAGATCGCGCCGGGCGTCGAGCTGTCCAGGGCATTCTGGACACACGCGCGTCCTCTCGAGACGAACACGGTCTATGGCACGTTACGCGCACTGGCGCCGAAGTGGCCCAAGACCCATGCTCCGCAAGGCTTCGTGGCGCTCTATGCAAAGGCGATCAAAGGCAATGAAATCCATGTGCCTGACGGTGAACCGGTCAACATCGCGACGCGCGTCCAATCGCCCTCGATCCGGGGTAACCACATCAGCGGACCGTACATCGTCCTTGTCGTAGCTGGCGAATATCCCGAGGCGCGCGGTTATGCGCCCCTGCGCGCCTATGCGCAGCCGATCTACAACGGACGTATGTTCGTGCCTGTAGAGTCCGACTTCGAGCGAAAGGCGCTACGCGCGATCCTTGATACCCAGCGCGTGTTGCATGCCCGGGGTGTAGACATGGCCATCAGCAAGCCGCTCTTCGATTCAATGACACCAAACGGCCCCTGCCGGCCGGACTTCGTCCTGGAGGCGAGGTCGCGAATGACGGGGGAATTGCGGACGGTGGTGGTGGAGGCGGTGGGATTTGACAGCGACGAGTACGAAGCTGCCAAGGCGGTGACGCACCCTCGCATGGCGGTCCTGGGTGATCTCGTGACGCTCGATAGGTCCGAAATGCGTCAGGATTTTGCGTCGACCAAACTGCTTCGGGTTCTGGATATTTGAGCGATCAGCTCCAAGTCATCGTCGCAGCGAAATAACTAACGATTCCAAGCGTTACCGGTGTCGACAGTAGATACAGCTTTTGCCAGCGCCACCATGCCTTTGGCAGGAAAAGTACGGCTCCACGAACACTACGAACATCTTCCCATGCCCTGTCCCGGTACAAACCGTGGGCCGTCACGGAGACTGACATAGCCATGGCGATTGAGCAGCACATAGCCGCTGCCAGATAAATGGCGATCCAGTTGGCAATCTCGACCTGCGAAAACTGGTTCATCGACACCTCGAATGAAAAAGAGCGCGGTCACAAACCTGCGCAGAATGATTCTAGTTCCAAGAGCAGCTTAGCGGCGAGATTTTAGCAGCTGGTAAATGGGACGGAGCGCCACTTGGTCCGTCGAAAATGGAGTGGAGAGGGAGGGTAAGAGAAGGGTCGTGCTGAGCGGCCTCAACCCTTCAATTTCAGGGACGATCAACGATGGTCTCCCGAACAAAGAGGCCCTCACCATGGAACGCATTCTCCTCTTCATCCGGGAGGCCGGACAACAGGATGTTGTCGATTTTCACCCCGATGAAGCCTCTGCAAGGCGGGCGCTTGCGACCTATGTCAGGAAGCGGACAAAAGCGGCGTTACCGCATTCAGATAACGACGACGACGCCATCGCCGCCTATTTCGCGTCACCAACCGCAGTCTACACCATCGCCGGCGTCGCCGGCGGTGCCCGCTGAGGGGTACCGGACGTGGCCATCATCGCCAACCGACCCTCCCAACAAATGGTCGACCTGGTCGGCACGCTCGGCGGCACCTGGCGCGGCAACACTGCAATGTGCCGATGCCCGGCCCATGCCGACGGCACACCAAGCCTCTCGATCAGGCAAGGGGACCGTGGTCTGCTGGTAACCTGCTTTGCGGGCTGCGACGCCAGCGACATCCTGCGTGAGCTGGACCGGATACCGACCGGGCGGCGGTATGAACCGCCCGTTCCGGCCCAGGCAAAGGGTACGGCCAACATCGACCGGCTGTGGAACGAGGCGGTCAGTGTCTCCGGTAACCTGGCCGAGCGCTACCTCGCCTCGCGGCGACTGTTGCCGGCGCCGACCGACGTACGCTTCCACCCGCACTGCCCGCTGGGTCCCAAACCCATGACGGTGTTCAAGCCCGCACTGCTGGTCGGGGTCCGTGAGGCGCAACGCCTGGTCGCCTTTCAACGGATATTCCTGAAGGCCGACGGAGGCTATTCCGAGAAGGCGACGCTCGGCACGCTTGGCACAGGGGCGTGGCGTGGTGGCGGACTGGGTGCGACCATTGGCCTAGCCGAAGGATTTGAGACAGCACGCGCCTGGTCCCGGATCCGCGGGCTGCCTTGCTGGGCAACGCTCGGCTCGCGCCGCCTCGATCTCGTGACGATCCCCGACAGCGTCGCCAAGCTGATCCTCGCAGGCGATAATGATCTCGCCGGACGCCGTGCGGTGGCGCGAAGCATTGCCCGCTTCGCATCCGACAGTCGTGTTATCCAGGTCGATTACCCGGTGGGCTACAACGATTGGGCCGAGGCGCTCGAAGCGGCAGAGAGAGGAGAGGGAGGGAGGCGGTGAGCTGTCGGATTGGCAGCGCGCACCAAGGGAACCTGCCATGTTCGACCTGCTCGACCTTCCGCCCGTCACTGATCAAAGCGCAGCGGTACGCATTGCCGCCTTACTGGCATCAAGCACGCCAGTCGCCCGCCGCGATCTCAATCAGGCGATGACTGCGACGTTCGGCGGATCGGATGTCGACGGCCATTGGACGCAGCGCGACAGCTTCGAGATGCTCGAACATGGCATTGCGCTCCATCTCGCGTCGCGGCCGTACCAGCTCAACGGCATGGCTGACGTGGCACAGGCGTCTGCGGTCATGGCAATGCTGCCGACCCAGACGGTGCGCAGCGAGGAACAGATCGACCTCCAGCAATTCTCGACGCCGGTCGATATCGCGGCGATCGCCGTGCTGATGGCCGCGATCGGTCCGCACGACATCGTCCTCGAACCCAGCGCCGGCAACGGCTTGCTGATCGTCCAGGCACCGGCGTGCGCCAGCCTGCAGCTGAACGAAATCGACACGAAACGCCGCGAACGCCTCGCCGGCATTTTCCCGGACGCGATCGTCACCGGTCACGACGGCGCGGCGCTGGTCAGTCTGCACGCGCGACTGCCGAAGCCGACCGTAGTGGTGATGAATCCGCCCTTCTCGCGCAGCGTCGGTCGCGGCGCCGACGATCTTGCCGCACTTCGCCATCTGCAGGCAGCGATCCGGCGGGTCGCAAAGGGCGGCCGGGTGGTAGCGATCATGCCCGACTGGTTCGCGCCAAGCGCACGGCTGAAAGCGGCCTATGAGGCTGTACTGACCGGCTGCACGGTTCGCACCTCGCTGCGGCTTGAGCATTGCTACCGCAAGCACGGCACCGATATCGCGGTGCGACTTTACGTCATCGACAAGGTGGCAGGCGGAACCTCGCACACTGTCATCCAGCGCAGTTCGGTCGCGGGTTTCCTTGACGCCGTGACCGTCCCGCCGCGGGCCTCGCTGGTGGCTGATACCCCGATAGCGGCACTACCGGTGCCCAAACCCAGCCTGTTCGGTGCGGCGCGGCAAGCCAAGGCTACGGTTGCTCGCACCTATCATGCACCGGTGCGCAACAACGTACTGCCAGTCAGCTACAGAACGCTAGCTACGGCCGCACCTCTAGCCGACCAGGTTGGTTGCTATCTGCCCTACCGGCCAAGCCGGATCGTATTCGACGTCGCCGGTGACCACCCGACCGCGCTGGTGGAATCCGTGGCCATGGGCTCGATACCCGCACCCATTCCGACGCACATTGCCCACCTTCCGGAGCGCACGGTGACGGAGCGGATGCTGTCCTCATCGCAGCTCGAGACCGTGGTCTATGCGGGCCATGCCTGGGGTCAGCTGCTCCCCGGGTCATTCAAGCCTGCCAAGGAGGGCGTCGGGCTCACCATCGATCCCGAGGGCAGCCGTTACCGGAAGGGCTTCTTTCTGGGCGACGGTACTGGGGCGGGCAAGGGCCGACAGGTCGCAGCGTGCATCCTCGATAATTGGCTACAGGGTCGTCGCCGGCATATATGGGTGTCAAAGAACGAACCGCTGCTCGAAGATGCGCGGCGCGACTGGACAGCGCTCAATGGCATGTCTGGCGACGTACAGCCTGTCTCCAACTGGAGGATCGACCAGCCGATCAAACTGGACGAGGGCGTGCTCTTCGTCACCTACCCGACGCTGCGCTCGATGCGTTCCGACCATAGCCGCCTGCAGCAGATCCTCGATTGGGCAGGCTCCGACTTCGACGGGGTGATCGCATTCGACGAGGCGCACGAGATGGGCGGCGTCGCCGGTGGCGAGGGTGCCATGGGCAAAAAAGAAGGATCCCAGCAGGGCATCTGCGGCGTGCTGCTGCAGAACAACTTGCCCGGCGCCCGGGTCCTCTACGCCTCGGCAACCGGCGCATCCGATGTGAACAACCTCGCCTACGCAGTGCGGCTTGGCCTGTGGGGACCCGACACCGCGTTCCCAGACCGCGAGGCGTTCATTGCCGAAATTCGCAAGGGCGGGATCGCAGCGATGGAACTGGTGGCGCGCGACCTGAAGGCGCTCGGTCTCTATACCTCGCGCGCGCTGAGCTTCGCCGGCGTCGAGTACGACGTGCTGCGCCACGCACTTACGCCGGCGCAGATCGAGATCTACGACACCTATGCCAACGCCTGGAGCGTCATTCACCAGAACATGGAAGAGGCGCTGGAACTGACCGGCGTCGTCGACGGGTTCGAAAAGACGACGCTCAACAGCGGTGCCAAAGCCTCGGCACGCTCACGGCTGGAATCGACCAAGCAGCGCTTCTTCGGACAGGTCCTGCTCTCGATGAAGCTGCCGACGGTCATCGCCGCGGTCGAACAGCATCTGAAGGCTGACCAGTCGGTGGTGCTGCAGCTGGTCACGACCGCCGAGGCGATCCTCGATCGACGCCTGGCCCAGATGTCGGCCGACGAGCGTGCGGATCCTACGATAGATTTGTCACCGACCGAGTATGTTGCCGACTATCTGATGCGGGCGTTCCCGACGCGGCAGATGCAGACCTATACCGACGACACCGGTACCGCGCGCTCGGCGCCGATGAGCGATGAGTTCGGCAACCCGGTCCATAACCCCGACGCGCTCGCTGCCCGCGACCAGATGCTCGAACACATCTGTGCACTGCCTCCGATTAAATCCGCACTCGACGCGCTGATCGAGCATTTCGGCACCGACATGGTGGCCGAAGTGACGGGGCGCTCGCGGCGTCTCGTACCGACGTCGGACGGTCGCCAGAAGATCGAGACCCGCTCGGGGAGGTCCTCGCAGGTTGAGGCCGCGGCGTTCATGGCCGGCACGAAGCGGGTGCTGGTGTTCTCTGACGCTGGCGGCACTGGGCGCTCGTACCATGCCAGCCTCGATGCCAAGAACCAGCAGCAGCGCGCCCACTTCCTGCTCGAACCCGGCTGGCGTGCCGATCGCGCGATCCAGGGGCTTGGTCGCACGCACCGTACCCATCAGGCGACGACACCTCTGTTCCGGCCGGTGACCACCGACTGCAAGGGCGAGCTGCGCTTCACTTCGACGATAGCGCGGCGCCTCGACAGCCTTGGCGCCCTCACGCGCGGCCAGCGGCAGACCGGCGGGCAAAACCTGTTCGATCCAGCCGACAATCTCGAAAGCGAGTATGCCAAGGATGCACTCCTGACATGGTTCGCCCTCCTCGATGGCGGCAAGCTGACCAGCACGACGATGGACGACTTCTGCTCGCGCACCGGCCTCGAGCTGCACGACAACGACGGCGTCCTGAAGGAAGAGCTGCCGCCCATCCAGCGCTGGCTGAACCGTCTGCTTGCGCTCCCGATCAGGCTCCAGAACCTGATCTTCGACGAATTCCTAGCACTCGTCGAAACCCGCGTCGCCGCAGCCCGCGAAGCCGGCACGCTCGATGTCGGCGTCGAGACGATCACGGCGGATACCGCGACGGTCCTCGACGACACGCTGCTGCGCACCGATCCCCTGTCAGGCGCGACCTCGCACCTTCTCACGATCGAGATCGCCCGCCGCAAGAATCCCATCTCGCTCGAACGTATCCTAGACCTCGCCAAATGGCAGGACGAGGTCGCGTTCGTGGTCAACGCCCGGTCGGGGCGCGTCGCGCTCCGGACCCGAGCACGGTCGTGGATGGACGACGATGGCCTGCCGATCGCGCGCATCGAACTGCAGCGTCCCTGTCGACGTGAGTATCTGCGCGAGGCCGATCTGCTGGAAACGGCGTGGGACGTTGTCGACCAGGAGACCTTCGAGGCCAAATGGAGCGCGGAGGTCACCGAGGCGGCGGGTCAGGTCGATACCGAGACGATCCGACTGGCGACCGGCCTGCTGCTACCAATCTGGTCGGCGCTGCCGTCGGACCATCTCGCGGTGAACCGGATTGCGGACGCTCATGGCAATTCGTGGCTAGGCCGTCTCGTGTTCGACCAGCACGTCGTCCAGCTTTACACCAAGCTCGGGATCGCCAACACCGACGATCTGCCGGTCGACGCGATCACACTATCGGTCCTTTCAGGCCGCAGTGTCGACGTCGTGCGACCGTTCCCGATGACGCTCCGGCGCTCGATCGTGAACGGCAACCCGAGGGTGGAGATCGTGGACGCACCCGCCTCGCAGCTGCCCTGGCTGAAATCGCTCGGTTGCTTCACCGAAATCATCGCTTACCGGACCCGCGTCTTCGTGCCGGCAACCGACGCAGAGGCTGTGTTAAGCCGAATCTTGAAAGCCTCCTGATGGGGGCCAGTACATAGAACGGACCCACCTGAATGCTAACGATCGGCTGTGACGGAAAACCTCCAAAACCGGGTTTCCGCCCACTCGGGCAAAGCGACAGGGTTTGTCGAACAGGCTGAGCCTCAATTAGTAGTCGCGTCAATGGCTTCGGGGGTGTCATCGGAAATCATGTCAGACCGTCCGAAAACTCCGGGATGGCTATGCCATTAGGCGCGCGCTGCCCTGGAGGGCGCGTGAGGCAGGATTTCTGGATTGGATCGCTCGTCGGCGGGCCAAATCCCTCACATTGGGCATCGTCAGCGCGATATTCCCTTGAGAAGAAGATGTCCGGCCTTTTCAGGCCTGCACGGCGCGTAGCAGGGCGGGAATGCCGAGGATGTTGATGGCTCGTCGCAGGTTGTAGGCGAGCGCTGTCAGGCTGAACTCGGCGTTGACGTTGGCGAGCCCGCGCATGAGGAACGCACCCTGGTTCATCCACTGTTTGATTGATCCAAACGGGTGCTCGACCGTCTCGCGTCGCTTGTCGAGAATATCGGGCCGCGCGACAAGTCGTTCGGCCATGCGTTCAAGCACAGCCTCGTTTTCCCAGCGATCAATAGTTCGACGGGAGCCTGAAGTGCATTGCGGCTTTAGGGAGCAGGTTTGGCAGGCCCGCATATTGGTATAGCGGATGGAAATATGCTCGTCCTTGCGGGTGCGGGTATAAGGATCAAGGCGATCACCACTCGGGCAGACGTAACAGTCGGCCTCCGGGTCGTAGAGAAACTCGGTCCTGTTGAAATAGCCGCTTGCAACCGCCGAGCCGCGCTGCGGCCGCGCGACATAGGGCACGACGCCGATATCCTCGCAGGCAGCAATGTCCTCGCCCTTGTAGTAGCCCTTGTCAGCGACTGCATCGATACGTTCGACGCCCAGCACCTCACGCGCGGCACCGGCTGTCTGGGCCAGGAATCCAAGGTCGCTGCCCGAATTGGTGACGTTCTGCTCGACGATCAGTTTGTATCGGGCATCGACCGCGACCTGTGCGTTGTAGCCCACCCCGACCTTAGGGTGCATCGCCATCCCCCGGGCATCAGGGTCGGTAAGTGACAGCTGGCTCTCACCGCTGGCGACCAGTTCGGTGAGCATCGCCTGGTGCAGCTCACGCCGTGTTCGCACCCGCGCCAGCTTCGCCTCGAGCGTGGCCGTACGGCGCGCCGCGCCTTGCGCTTCGATTTCCGCGCGGTCGGCCCGATCAAGCCGTCCCAAATACTCTTCGATCCGCTCGTCGGCGAGCTTGATCCATCCGGCCAGCTTTTGCTGCGTGAAGTTGCGCTTGCGGCTGTTCACCGCCTTGAGGCGCGTGCCGTCCACGGCAACCAGTTCCCGCCCGAACAGATCGAGCTTGCGGCACAGCAGCACGAAGGCGCGAAACAGCGGCTTGAATGCTGCCTGGTTCACGCGCCGAAAATCCGCGATCGTGCGAAAGTCGGGACGCAGGCCGCCCAGCAGCCAGATCACTTCGAGATTGCGCCCGGCTTCCGCCGCCAGGCATCGGCTTGAGCGGACCCTATTGAGATAGCCATAGAGATAAAGCTTCAGCAGATCCGCGGGATCGTAGCCGGGTCGGCCCGTCGCCTTTGGCCGAAAGCGGTCAAAGCCCAGTTCCCCCAGATCCAGATCGTCGACAAAGGCCGCGATGAAACGCACCGCGTTGTCTGCCGCCACATAGTCATCGACCGAGGCTGGCAGCAGCAGCATTTGATCGCGCGATTGACGTTCGATGTAGCCCATGCCCGATCATACCGGATACGAAACCTGACGGGAATCCATCAGGCAGTTTTCGGACGGTCTGATGTGTTTTCCGACAGTCTCAAGACGCTGCGGCAACCTATACCGGCGTCATGACCAAGATACTGGATACGGACAGGAGATCGCAGGGTTCACCTGAACCCTCATTTCTGCACCTGAACGACAGCGCTCGGCATCATCGGGTCGCCTGACGCAATGACGAGGTACCGGCGCATGTCGCCCTTCGCGTCGCTGACGATCTGGCGGAGCGGTCCGAGCGTGTTGACGATCGCGCCGCCCGCGGGATTGGTCATGAACTTTGCCAGAGGCTGGATCACGCCGCCACCATCAGCGCGGGAGGATAGCCCAAGGACATAGGGCATCTTTGGGCTGAGGCCCGCAACCGCCGCCTGCAGGATCTGGACTTGGCCTTGATCGAACAGCGTGACCTGGCTGCGGCCAGTCCCGGCGAGGGTCAGCTGGATCTTCATGCCGGCCTGTGCGAGCGGTATCAGGTTTGCACGGCCTTCGCCTACCGGCACCGCGCCGGGAACATAGGCCACGCCTTGCGGCCCCTGACCGATCGGAATCGTCGCGATGACGGTGTTGCTGGCGGTGTCGATCGCCGCAACAGCGTCGGCGTTCTCCAGCCCGACATAGATCCGCGAGCCGTCGCCCGACGGCCACAGACCGTGCGGCAGCGCGCCGACCGGGATGCTCGCGACCTGCACGAAGTCGGTGGTGCGGAACACCTTCACGACATTCTCGGTGCCGACCGTCACATAGGCGAACTGGCCGGCCTTGGTGCGGGCGATGTTGACGTGGTTGGTGATCGCGCCGGTGTCGAACGTCTTCAGCACTGCGAAGGGTGGCTTGGCGTCGAACACCATGACCTTGCCGACGTCCTTCAGCGTCAGCCAGACCTGCTTGCCGTCGGGCGTCGCGGCGATGTCGGGGCAGAACGGGCTTGCCTGCTTGACGCGACCGACGATCTTCTTCGAGGCGGTGTCGATCACCACGGTCTCGGGTGAGAAGCTCGAACAGACATAGCCGTATTTCCCGTTCGGCGAGAAGATCGTCATGCCGGGGCCGTTAGGTACGGGAATGCGCGTCGTTGGCGCGAACGTCTTGCCGTCGAGTACCTGAATGTAATCCTCGCCGCGCACCGCGACCCACACTTCGCGACCATCGGGACGGAAGAACGCCTCGTGCGGCGAGCGCCCGACATAGGTCGTGTGCTTCACGGCGTTGGTCGCGGTGTCGATGAACGTCACCGAGTTCGACCCGATGGAGATCACCGCCAGCGTCTTACGGTCGGGCGAGAAGCCCATGCCGTGGACGAGCAGCTGCCCCTTGTAGAGTGGGCTGAGATTGGCGGGGGTCTGGTCACCGAGCTTGATGACGCCGAGCAGCGTGTTGGTCGACGGATCGATCACCGACACGGTGTTGGAGAACTGGTCCGACGTGTAGAACCGGTCCTGCGCGCTGACAGGGATGTCGGGGGTCGCATTGGGCACTTGCTGGGCAAACGCAGGGCCTGAAAAGCACAAGGCGGCGCAGGCGGTTAGGGTGAAACGCTTCATGGACGGTCTCCGTGATGGGGGTGACCGGTCGCGGTCGGTTCGGTGTGACGTGGCAACGCGCCGCCTTCGGATAGGATGCCCTGCATCACCGCGATTTCCTGACGCTGTTCGACGATGATTCCCTGCGCAAGCCGGCGCAGGCGTTCGTCTTTGCCATAGCGCAGTTCGATTTCGGCCATGTCGATCGCGCCTTGATGATGCGGGATCATCATCCTTGCGAAGTCGCGATCGGGATCGTTTGAATAGCCGGTCATCATCGCGCCGTGCATCCGCGTCATCGCCGCATCCATCGCGGACGCGAAGCCGTCCGTTTGCGCGATAGCAGCGGTCGATACGGACAAGCCTATCGCCATCAGCAAGGTCATGCGTGATCTCATCGTCCTGTCCCTAGTTTTACTGTTTACGACACGCGAGCGATGATGCCGATGATCGTTGCTAGCACGGCCATGCAGGCCGGGAGAAGAGCATCTGTACAGCCGCTTCGCGCCCTGTGATCGTGCCCGTCAAAATATCGACCGGGCCCTTGATGAACTCCGGGAACGAGCGGAGATGTTCGCCGGGGGCGGGAGTATCGCTGAGTACGATGCCGCCAGCAATCAGACCGAAATACAGGATCATGAAGACCGACACGACCGTCAGGACGAGCGCCGTAGCTGCATCACGTGCGAAGAAGGTCCAGAAAGTCAGCAACATTACTGCATACACGCCGACGAGCAAGCCCAACGTGGCAGGATGGACGCCGCGCGATGCGATGCCTGGAGCGGTTCTTTCCAGGTCGTCATAATTGCCTGCATCCGGCACGATTGTGAGATGTCGGCGCACAGGCGTAGGAGCAACGAGTGTCTCGATAGCGAGATCGTAGATCGGCTGTGTTGCCATGAGGAAGTCTCCGCGCGTCTCGATGAATGCCGAGCGTGACAGGATAGATGATTGCGGCGGGGCGGTCGGTCCAACGCATAACCACAGTCGTTCCGATCATCTAACAAGAACGGTAGACAATCTATGATCGCGTTTTCGTATTGAAACCATCGCGACCATGCGTTGGACGCAGGGGACATATCGGTCGATCTAGCGGCATCGGACTGGCACGATCACCCGCCGGATCCGCGATAAGGATCGAACGATGAAAGCTGCGATCGTTTTGGTTGCCGCGATGTTGGCCTCCGTAGCGCCAGTCCCGGCGATCGCTCAGGCCTATTGGGCTGCACCTGCGGCGGACGACTTTCCCTGCGATATCAAGGCGGTTCAGGCACCGTGGTCGAAGGCTGATATCGACCTTAGTCATCATGACCGGATCTATGTGTCTGACCCGACATCGACGAAGATCGTTGTCATCGATCCTGCAGCGGGCAACGAACTGGGACGCATCGACCTCGCCAAAAGCGCGATAGCTGAGCCCAGCTTTTCCAGCCCCAAAGTCCAGCACCTGGCTGCAACGCGTGACGGGCGGACCCTGGCGGTATCGGCATTAGCGCAGCACAGTGTGACGCTCGTAGATCTGGCCACGAACACGGAACGAGGCCGGACCGTGTTCCAGACGTCGCCTACCGCCGTCGCGTTTACGCCCAATGGGCACGAACTCTGGGTTTCGCTCGGCGATGAACATGCCATCGCGGTCGTGGATCCTAAGACCGCGCGGGAGATCACCCGCGTACCAGCAAGTGGCGGAGCGGGCGCGACCATCCTGTCGCCAAACGGACGTTATGCCTTTGTATCGCTTACTGAAAGGCCGTCCATCCTGGTTGTCGACGTCGAGCATCGGCGCGTCGTCGGACACGTTGCCAGCAACGGTGCAGGTGCGGGAGCAATCGCGGTCTCGCCAGATGGCAAACAAATCTGGGCAACACGCCGCGAGAGCGGCACGACCACGGTCTTTGCTGCCAAACCGCCGTTTGCGGTACGCGAAGTGATAAACACTGGTCCAGCAACGGGCGCGGTCAACTTCGCCCAGCGCGCGGACGATTCCTTTGCCTATGTCAGCGTTGGCGGCGATCAACCTGCAATCAAGGTCTATAGAACCGACAGCCTGGAGGCTGTGACAACCATCCCGCTACAAGCGGCTCCGAGTGCGGTTTGGCCGTCGGGCGATGGTACGAGGATCTATGCCAGCCTGGCCGGAACCAACAAGGTCGCTGGGATCGACACGCTGACGTACACCACCGCGTCGACGATCCCGATCAGTACGGATGCGCAAAGCCTGATCTACGTTCCTGGTGCCGTGCGATCAGGAAAAGGTCTCGCCAATCTGGTGCCATCCGGGCGCGATGCGGCGCTTGCCCTGGCGGCGCGTTGATCGGTCTTACACCGTCTGTAATCTTCCAACGAAAGCCCTTTCCAAAATGACCAAGCCCCCCGTCAGGATCGCGATCAGCGGTGCCGCAGGACAAATTTGCTATTCGCTGCTCTTCCGGGTCGCGCAGGGTGACGTGTTCGGACCGGACCAGCCCGTTATCCTTCAACTGCTCGACGTGCCGCAGGCGATGGACGCAGTACGCGGCGTGGTCATGGAACTGGAGGATTGCGCGTTCCCGCTGCTGGCAGATGTGATCATTACTGATGATCCGATGGTGGCTTTCAAGGACATCGATGCGGCCATGCTGGTCGGGTCTCGTCCCCGCTCGAAGGGCATGGAGCGCCGTGATTTGCTCGCTGCCAACGCAGCGATCTTCAAGACGCAGGGCGCAGCGCTGGACGCAGTGGCCAAACGCGACGCCAAGATCCTGGTCGTCGGCAATCCCGCCAACACAAATGCCTGGATCCTTGCGCAAAGCGCGCCGGGTTTCCCTGCCGAAAACATCACGTCGATGATCCGCCTCGATCACAATCGCGCGCAGGGACAGCTTGCGGCCAAAGCGGGTGTCGGTGTCGATGCGATTACAAAGCTCGTCGTCTGGGGAAACCATTCGCCGACGATGTTTGCCGACTGGGGGAATGCCGAACTCGATGGCCAAAAGCTTGCCGACCGTATCGGAAACGAGGCCTGGTACCGCGAGACCCTGATCCCCACCGTTGCGCAGCGCGGCACCGCGATCATCGAAGCACGGGGTGCGTCCTCGGCCGCATCGGCCGCAAATGCGGCGATCGACCATCTGCGCGATTGGGTGCACGGCGCAGGCGACAATTGGGTGTCGATGGGCGTGGTGTCAGACGGCTCCTACGGTATCCCGCAAGGGCTGGTGTGCGGCGTGCCGGTGCTCTGCAAAAGCGGTGGCTATGTGCGTATCGAAGGACTGATCCTCGATCCATTCCAGCGAACGATGCTCGATCGCACGATTGCCGAACTGGTCGATGAACGTGAGGCGGTTATCGACATTCTGAAATGACCAATCTGTAATTATGATTGAAACGACCATAATATTTGGTT
The DNA here is from genome assembly GCF_000733135.1 of Sphingomonas sp. FUKUSWIS1. NCBI lineage: Bacteria > Pseudomonadati > Pseudomonadota > Alphaproteobacteria > Sphingomonadales > Sphingomonadaceae > Sphingomonas > Sphingomonas sp. FUKUSWIS1. Next base: position 3,972 of record NZ_JPJC01000019.1, on the reverse strand, counting down.
GGTGCGATTGATCTCCTTTCCCTATCATTGGGGCAAGGAGATCGGGCATGACCCTGGAACAACTCAGGATTTTCGTCGGTGTCGCAGAGCGCGAGCACATGACGCGCGCTGCCGAAGCGCTCAATGTGACGCAGTCGGCCGCAAGCGCTGCCATCGCCGCGCTAGAAGCGCGGCACGGCGTGCCGCTGTTCCACCGGGTCGGCCGTGGGATCGAACTGTCCGAAGCGGGCCGTATGTTTCTGGTCGACGCACGCGCAGTGCTTGGCCGTGCTGCCAGTGCAGAACTTGCATTGGCCGAATATGCCGGACTGGAGCGCGGCACACTGCGGCTGGTCGCGAGCCAGACGATCGCGGGCTATTGGCTACCCCGCCAGCTGGCGGCGTTTCATGCGCGCTACCCGTCCATCACGATAGAACTGGCGATCGACAACACGGAAGGGGCCGCGGCGCGCGTGCTCGACGGTGCAGTCGAGCTTGGCTTCGTCGAGGGTGTGATCGACGAGCCCGCGCTCGCGCATTGGACGGTCGCGAACGACCGCATGGTGCTGGTAAGCGACCGCGCAGCCGACACGATCGACGAGGACTGGATCCGCGCCGCACGCTGGATCGTCCGCGAGCAGGGATCGGGCACGCGCTCGTCGTTCGAGGAGGTGCTGCGCCAGCGCGGCGTCGATCCGTCGGACCTCACCGTGGCGCTGATGCTACCATCGAACGAGGCGGTACGTAGCGCGGTCGAGGCCGGGGCGGGCGTCGCGGTGCTGTCGCAGCATGTCGTCGCACCTGCAATCGCGGCCGGCACGTTGCACGATCTGCCGCTCGGTCTGCCGCGGCGTCCGTTCTACGCGCTGCGCCATAAAGAGCGCTATCGAACGCGGGCGGCCGATGCGCTGACCGATCTCATCAAGGAGACTGGCAAGTGACCGCCGATCTGAAACCCGTTCTCGATGGCCTGAAGCCGCTCAGCCGGCTCGACTCCCCGCGCGAGATGATCCGGCAGTTCACCCCCAACTGGTTCGCCGCTACGATGGGCACCGGCATTCTCGCGCTCGCCTTGCCGCAGGTGCCGGGCGTCGGCGCATCGCTGCACCCGGTCGGCGAGGCGCTGTGGTACTTCAACATCGCGCTCTTCACGCTGTTCGCCGGGCTCTACACCGCGCGCTGGACGATGTTCGGACACGAGGCGCGGCGGATCTTCGGGCACAACACCGTGTCGATGTTCATCGGCACGATCCCGATGGGGCTGGCGACGATCATCAACGGGTTCCTGGCGTTCGGCCTGCCGCGGTTCGGCGCTGGCGTGATCCCGATCGCCGAGACATTGTGGTGGATCGACGTCGCGATGTCGCTCGCCTGCGGTGTAGCGATCCCCTACCTCATGTTTACTCGGCACGAACATTCGCTCGACGGCATGACCGCGGTGTGGCTGCTGCCGGTGGTCGCGGCGGAGGTCGCAGGTGCGAGCGGCGGCCTGCTCGCCCCGCATCTGGCGGACGCGCATCACCAGTTCGTCGTGCTCGCAACGTCGTATGTGCTCTGGGCTTATTCAGTGCCGGTCGCGTTCGGCATCCTCGCGATCCTGATCCTGCGGATGGCACTGCACAAGCTGCCGCACGAGAGCATGGCCGCCTCGAGCTGGCTCGCGCTCGGTCCGATTGGCACCGGCGCGCTTGGGATGCTGGTGCTCGGCAGCAACGCGCCCGCGATCCTCGCCGCCAACGGCCTGGGGCAGATCGGCGCGGTAGCGCAGGGGATTGGCACGATTGCCGGGCTGCTGCTCTGGGGTTTCGGTCTGTGGTGGCTGGCGCTCGCGACGCTGATCACGATCCGCTACTGGCGCGCGGGCATTCCGTTCAACCTCGGGTGGTGGGGCTACACCTTCCCGCTCGGCGTCTACACGGTCGCCACCTTCAAGCTCGGCACGACGCTCCAGCTCGGCTTTTTCGGGATCGTCGGCACCGTCCTTACCATCGCGCTCGCAGCGATGTGGCTGCTGGTCGGCGCCAAGACGGTCACAGGCGGCTGGCGCGGAAACCTGTTCGTGTCGCCCTGCATCGCCCAAGCCAATTGATGGGCCGAACTGATCGTCCTGCCGGATCGAACCGGCGCATCCGATCGACCCGTACCGGGCAGACCGTCGGACGGATCGCGCATAAGAGCATGACATCGAAGGGAGAATGCTGGTGGACAGCCTGGATATGAAACTGGCGCAGGCGACGAACCGCCGTCGCTTTCTCGCAGAGGCTGCGATCGGCAGCGGCGCGTTGATCGCCGCACCCGCGCTGGCGCAGAGCATTGTCGATCTGCACCTGCCTGGCGGTCCGTCGGAACGACCGATGACCAGTGCGTTCCCTGGCAAGGGCAACATGATCCTCCAGCGTATCCACCCGCCTTTGCTGGAAACGCCGATGAGCGTGTTCAATGGTGACGTCTTCACGCCAAACGACCAGTTCTTCGTCCGCTGGCACTGGGCTGACATCCCCACCGCGATCGATGTCGAGGCGTTCCGGATCAAGGTGCACGGCGCGGTCACGCGGCCGCTGTCAATCTCGCTCGCGCAACTGCTGAAGTTGCCACGCGTCGAGCTGGCGGCGATCAACCAATGCTCGGGCAATTCGCGTGCGCTGTTCCAGCCGCCCGTTGCCGGTGCGCAGTGGCGTCACGGGGCCATGGGCAACGCCAAATGGCTCGGCGTGCGCCTGCGCGACGTGCTCGACATCGCCGGCGTGAAGCCGGGCGCGGTTGCAGTGCGGTTCGGTGCGCTCGACCAGCCGGTGGTCGCGGGTGGACCGGATTTCGCCAAGTCGCTGTCGATCGACCACGCACGCGACGGCGAAGTGATGCTCGCCTTCGGGATGAACGGCGAACAGATGCCGCTCCTCAACGGCTTCCCGGTCCGGCTGATCGTACCCGGCTGGTATTCGACCTATTGGGTCAAGATGCTGAACGACATCGAGGTGCTCGCCGCGCCCGACGACGGTTACTGGATGGCCAAGGCGTACAAAATCCCTGACACTCCAGGCGCGAACGTGCGGCCGGGCCAGAAGGATTTCCCGGCCGTTCCGATCAACAAGATGATCCCGCGCAGTTGGGTCACGAGCCTCGACGAAGGGCAGGCGATCGCGTTCGACCGGTCGATCCCGCTGGGCGGCATTGCGATGGGGGGCGATTGCGGCGTCGCCAAGGTCGATGTGTCGACCGACAACGGCAAGACCTGGTACAAGACGACGCTCGGCCCCGATCACGGCAAATACAGTTTCCGCCGCTGGGACGCGCAGGTGCCGCTCACGCATGCGGGCCCGACCAGGCTGATGTCGCGCTGCTGGAACACCGCCGGCATCGCGCAGCCGATGACGCCGATCTGGAACCCGGGCGGGTTCATGCGCGGCAACATTGAAACCACCAACATCGTCGTCGGCTGAGGAGCGCTCCCCCATGAAAACGCCTTCCATCGGCACGCTGTCGTTTGGGTTCGTCGGCGCGACCGTCGTTCTGCTACTTGCGATCGGTGCCCCGAACAGCCGCATAGCCCCGCCGCCTGCCGCCCCGGCCGCACCACCGCCGCCAAGCGTTTCGGCGCGCGGCTTCTCGCTGGCGTCCACCTCGGTCGATCTCCCGACCGACGAAGGGCAATATCCGGCTGGTCCGCATGCGGACGTCATCAACGCCAACTGCACCTCGTGTCATTCGGCGAGCATGGCGCTGAACCAGCCGCCACTCTCTTCCGACCAGTGGACCGCGGAGGTCACCAAGATGCGCGAGGTCTACAAGGCTCCCGTTGCACAGGCTGACGTGCCGGCGATCGTCGCTTATCTGACCGCCATGAGCGCAAAGCAGCCGGGTGCCGCGAAGGGCAAGGCGCAAGACCCCGATCCGAAGGCTGCGCCCGACGTATCGGGGGGATCAGGCTAGGTGTTTAGTCCCGGCATCTGGTGGATCGGATCGACAATGAACCTGTCCGGCTCTGACGTCCAG
>NZ_JPJC01000018.1:0-16165 GCF_000733135.1 Sphingomonas sp. FUKUSWIS1 | reverse complement strand
ACCCTGGGCAAGCGCGACCGCGAGTGGCGCGGCATCGCCGGCCCAGCCGTCGAGCGCGAGGCCCGCACGCGGAAATGCGCCGTCCGTCTCGCCCGCCAGCCGCGCGCCGAGCAGGTCGACCGTCTCGCGGCGCGCGGCGTCGAGCGCGTCGCCATGGTCGGCCATCTGCGCCTCGAGCGCGGACAGCCAGTCGCCATCGGGACGGCCTTCGTCGCCGAGCAGCCGGTTGCGCGCGCGCATCGCCGCCTCGTAGCGCGCGGCATGATGCGCATGACCGGGCGCGAGCGCGAGCGTCAGCCGGTCGAGAAAGCCGCGGCGTTCGCCCGCGGGGGCGACGAACAGCCGGTCCATCGCGGGGGTGAGCCACAACACCGTCAGCCATTCGGCGAGCGTATTGGCGGTGGTGGTCGCACCCTGGACGCGGACGATGCGGCGCTCAGGCGCCGAAGTCAGCGCGCCGGTCGCGATATCGACATCGCCGATGTGGCTACCAGCGTCGGCATATTGGTCACGTTCGTCCCCAGCTACGGACGTCTCACCTCGCGCGGAGGGGCAGAGCGTTGCTGCGACGCCGAAACCGCCCGCACCGCCCTGCCGCGCCATCTCGCCGAGCGCCGCCCGGCGCAGCCCCCGGCCGGGGGCGAGCAGCGAGACCGCCTCAAGGATATTGGTCTTGCCCGCGCCGTTCGCGCCGGTCAGCACCACGAACCCCGCCCCCGGCTGGAGCGTCAGGTCGGCATGATTGCGGAAATCGGTGAGGACGAGGCGCGACAGCATCGCACCGGCCTTAAAGGAGTTTTGCAGCCGAGTGCATCGCCCTTTTCCGTTCGCCCTGAGCGAAGTCGGCGATCGGTCTGGTCAGGACCACCCGCGACAGACCCGGTGCGCTGTCAGCCTTCGCGTCAGGCGGCGATCCGCTCGGGCCCGGTGCCCGCCCCCGCCTTCTGCGCGCTCAGATAGGAGGCGAGCACGGGACCGAGTTCGCGCTGCGCGTGCAGATAGGCGACCGGCGTCGCGATCCCGAGCCGCGCGCGTGCCGCATCGAGCGGCTCGTGCAGCAGGGTCAGATAATCCTCGCCCGAAATCCAGTGTGCCTTGCGGCCGTTGCGATAGCCTTCCCAGACCGCCTTGGCGAACAAGCCATTGCCGGTGACGCGGAGGCTCTTGAGCGCCGCAGCCGACCCGATCAGCGCCCAGCCGAGCCCGCCGACCTGCGCATAGCTGAACGCGACGAGCGCCGCCTCACCGAGACTCTCGTCCGCTTTGTAGCCGGTCAGCACGTGCCAGATGTCATGCGTGTCGCGCACCCGCCGGCCGAACCACGCATAGGGATGCGCCAGATCGTCCTCGCTCGGCACCAGCCGCGACACCTCGACCAGCCCGTCCGCCGAATAGCCCGTCGTCTCGAGGAAAAGGCGATAGGCCGCGCCGACCGTGCCGGGCCCAAAGCTCGCGACGAACGCCGGATCGGAGAAGCGCCGTGCGAGCTCGACCTGCTCATAGGCGATCCGCCCGCCCCGCTCGGTTGCAATCAGCCGCGCATAGTTCATCGGCGCGTTGCCGACGTTCAGCGCGCGCATGATCCGGAACACCTGGGTCGTGTCGTCGCCATTGGCGAGGAGCTTCCGGATCGCATCCATCGCGGTCCGCCAGTCGCGACGACCGGTCGTACCAGGAAAGGGAGGAAGCTTCGCCATCGAGTCGACTCCTTACTAACAGCAATGTCAGTATCAGATCCGCTCGAGCCTTCAAACGAAAAAGGCCACCCCGCAGGATGGCCTTTCACGCGATCGCCAGCGTCCGCCGGTCAGACGCGCATCGGCATCAGCACGTAGAGCGCGGGCGACTTGTCGTTTTCGCGGATCAGCGTGGGCGCGGCGGCGTCGGCGAGGTGGACCTCGACCATGTCGCCGTCGATCTGCGCGAGGATGTCCATCAGATAGCGGCTGTTGAAGCCGATCTCGAACGGGAGCGCGACATAATCGCCGGGGACTTCCTCCGCAGCGGTGCCGTTTTCGGGCGAGGTCACCGACAGCGTGATCTTGTCGCGGTCGAGCGCCATCTTCACGGCGCGGGTCTTCTCGGTGGCGATCGTCGACACGCGGTCAACGCCTTCCATGAAGCTCTTGGGGTCGATCTTGAGGATCTTGTCGTTGCCGGTCGGGATCACGCGACTGTAATCGGGGAAGGTGCCGTCGATCAACTTCGAGGTCAGGATCGCCTGCCCAAGGTCGAAGCGGATCTTGGTCGGCGACAGCGACACGCCGACCGAGCCGTCGACCTCGTCGAGCAGCTTCCGGAGCTCGGCGATGCATTTGCGCGGCACGATCACGTCGGGCATCGATTCGGCGCCCTCGGGCCGCGGCAGCGTGATGCGCGCGAGGCGGTGGCCGTCGGTCGCGGCGGCCTTCAGCACCGGGTTCGCGCTGTCGCCGTCCGCGACGTGGAGGAAGATGCCGTTGAGATAATAGCGCGTCTCTTCGGTCGAGATCGCGAAGCGCGTCTTGTCGATGATCTGCTTCAATGTCTCGGCGGGCAGTTCGAACTGGGTCGGCAGTTCGCCTTCCGCGATCACCGGGAAATCGTCGCGCGGCAGCGTGCCGAGCGAGAAGCGCGCGCGGCCCGCGATGATGCTCATCCGGCCTTCCGAGGCGGCGAGCTGGACCTGGCTGCCCTCGGGCAGTTTGCGCGCGATGTCGAACAGCGTGTGCGCGGACACGGTGGTCGCGCCCGGCTGATCGACGGCGGCTGCAATCGATTCGTTGATCTGCAGATCCAGATCGGTCGCCATCAGCTTCAGCGTACCCTCGGCAGTCGCCTCGATCAGCACGTTCGACAGGATGGGGATGGTGTTGCGCCGTTCCACCACGGACTGGACATGGCTCAGCCCCTTGAGGAGCGTTGCGCGTTCGATCGTCGCCTTCATCAAAATTCCCCCGGCCTCCACAGCCGGATTCGGGGCTGGGGGCAATCCGCAGATGGCTTACCCAACAATAAAGGGTCGGAGCAAGCGCCCCGACCCTTCTTTGATCACGGTAAACGTCGCGTTAAACCGCAATCAGAAGCGGAAGCCATAGCTGGCAACGACCTGATGACGATCGGTGTCGACGTCGAATCGGCCGCTGGTGCCGCCGGTCGCATAGTCGATGTTGCTGCGCTCATAGTTCGAATAGCGATATTCGAGCTTGGCATAGCTGTTCGGGCCGACCGCATGCTCGGCACCCGCGCCGATCCGCCAGCCGTCGAGGTTGAAGTCGGTGTCGGTGGTCTGGTTGGTGTCGCCCGCGAGCACGTTCAGCTTGGCGTTGGTGTAGCCGCCCTTCGCGTAGATCATGGTCGTCGGCGCGACGACATAGCCGACGCGGCCACCGACATAGATGTCGCGGCCCTGCTTGACGCGACCGAAGCCGAAGTCGCTGGTATAGTCGTTGCGGTCGCTCTTCGCGGTCGAACCGGTCAGTTCGGCCTCGGCGCCGAGCACGATGTTGCTCGAAGTCGCGATGTCGTAGCCGATGCCGCCGCCGTACAGCAGGCCGTCGATCTTCTGGTCGTCGCGCCCGTTGTTGTTGGACACGCTGCTGCCGGCGCCAGTGTGGTCGTAGCCGAGCGTGGCCTCGACGCGCGGGCCGGTGAAGGTCGGGTTGGTCTGTGCCAGCGCGGGGGCGGCAACGGCGGTGGTCGCGAACAGCGATGCGGCGATAAGCTTACGCATTGGGATACTCCATTGATCTTCGTCACCCCCGAACGCGGGGTGGATGGCTCCAATGGACCAATCCGACAGGCGTTGCATGAACCTCAGATAAACACGGAAATCCGTTGCTTTTGCGCAACAGGGGGTTGAAATGCGGGCCATGATTCCAAGCCCTCGGCAACGTGCAGCGGACCTCGGTCCAACCGGCCAACCGCCCGTCAGGCTCGGCCGGGATTTCGTCGCACGGCACGGCGAAACCGTGTTCAACGCCGCGCACCGATTGCAGGGCGATGCCGCGCACACGCCGCTGACGCGCGCCGGATTCGCGCAGGCCGACGAGCTCGGCCGTGCGCTGCGGGATCTGCTCGGGGCCAGGCCTGCGCTGACCCTGTGGGCGTCGCCGACCGGGCGTGCGCTGCAGACGCTGGCGGTGATCTGCGAGCATCTCGAGCTCGACTGGCACGATGCGCGCACCGACCCGCGGCTGGTCGAGATCGACATGGGGTCGTGGGGGGGCCGCTATTATGCCGATGTCGTCGACGAGGTCGGGCCGGTGATGATGCCCGGCGGCACGCTGAAGCCCGCGCCCGATGGCGAGACCTATCCGCAGATCGCCGCACGGGTCGGCGGCTGGCTCGCGGACACCGCGCAGGATCCGGGCGACCGGCTCGTGATCATGCACGGGATTTCGAGCCGGGTGATGCTGGGCGCGATGACGGGTGCGCCGGTCGATCCGGTGCTCGGCGCCGCGGTTGCGCCCGGGTTGCCGCAGGGGTCGGTGACATTGGTCGAGCAGGGCCGCGCGACCGTTCCGCACCGCGGCACCGGCTTCGCCCCCGCGTGAAGCTGGCGGTGCTGCTGGCCTTCGCGGTCGCGACACCGGCGACGGCGCGCGACACGATCGGCATCTACCGGGGATGGGGCGCGTTCCGCGACGCGGCGCCGCCGCGCTGCTACGCGATCGCGCGGCCGGTGATGGCGGGTGGGCGCACGACGGGTTTCGCGACCATCGCGACCTGGCCGAAGCGCGGCCTGCGCGCCTCGCTGTACATCCGCCTGAGCCGCGAGCGCGATCGCTCCGCCGGGGTGACGCTGACGGTCGGCGAACGCCGGTTCGCGCTGGTCGCGAACGGGCTGGACGCATGGGCGAGCGATGCCCCTAGCGACCGCGCGATCGTCGCCGCGCTGCGATCGGGGCGGAGCATGAGCGTCGAGGCGGTCGGCGTCGGCGGGCGGCCGTTCGCGGATGTCTATGCGCTGTCGGGCGCGGCGACGGCGATCGATGCCGCGGTGCTGGCGTGTCGCGGGGGGTAAGAGCGCGCCCAACCTCTGCGCCTCCCCGGCGGAGGCCGGGGCCCAGGTGGAAAGGTGGTCGTAACGACGGGCCGACCATTATTACCTCCGTCCCCCAACTGGGCCCCGGCCTTCGCCGGGGAGGTGTTATCGTGTGGGGCTACGCGTGGTGTTCATGGCGGCAACGCTTCGCTCCACTCACCCTGTAGAAAAATCGTCAAAATTCCGCTATGCGCCCGGCCATGCAGACCGCCGCGAACCTCATGCCCATCCCCGGGCACATCGATCCCGTGCCCGTTCCCCGCAGCTTCGTGCCGCGCAGCGACGGGCGTATCGACCTGCTCGGGCTGTCGCTCGCCGATCTGCGGATGGCGCTGGAGACGTCGCAGCTCGAGGAAAAACAGGCCAAGTTGCGCGCCAAGCAGCTGTGGCACTGGATCTACAATCGCGGCGCGACCGAGTTTTCGGCGATGACCGACATCTCGAAGACGATGCACCCGTGGCTCGAGCAGCGCTTCGTCATCAGCCGGCCGAACGTGGTCGAGGCGCAGGTGTCGACCGACGGCACGCGCAAATGGCTGCTGCGATCGGACGACGCGCAGGATTACGAGATGGTGTTCATCCCCGACGCGGATCGCGGCACCTTGTGCGTGTCGAGCCAGGTCGGCTGCACGCTCAACTGCACCTTCTGCCACACCGGCACGATGCGGCTGGTGCGCAACCTGACGCCCGCCGAGATCGTCGGCCAGGTGATGCTTGCGCGCGATTCGCTGGGCGAATGGCCGAGCCAGCCCGAGGGGCGGATGCTCACCAACATCGTGATGATGGGGATGGGCGAGCCGCTGTATAATTTCGAGAATGTCCGCGATGCGCTGAAGCTGGTGATGGACGGTGCGGGGCTCGCGCTGTCGCGGCGCCGGATCACGCTGTCGACCAGTGGCGTGGTGCCGATGATGGCGCGCGCGGGTGCTGAGATCGGCGTGAACCTCGCCGTGTCGCTGCACGCGGTGACCAAGGAGGTGCGCGACGAGATCGTGCCGCTCAACCGGAAGTACGGCATCGAGGAATTGCTCCAGGCGTGCGCGGACTATCCCGGCACCAACAATGCGCGCCGGATCACGTTCGAGTATGTGATGTTGAAGGACAAGAATGATTCGGACGCCGACGCGCACGAACTCGTCCGGCTGCTGCGCAAATACGAGCTCCCCGCCAAGGTGAATTTGATTCCGTTCAACCCATGGCCGGGCGCGGCCTATGAATGCTCGACGCCCGAGCGGATCAAGTCGTTCTCGAGCATCGTGTTCGGGGCGGGCATTTCGGCGCCGGTGCGCACCCCGCGCGGTCGCGACATCGATGCCGCGTGCGGCCAGCTGAAGACCGCGTCGGAGAAGAAGAGCCGCGCGCAACTCGATCGCGAAGCCGCGCTTGCCTGATTTGGGTGTGGTGGCACTGGCGGCGGGTGCGGGGTTGCTGGGCGGCGCGATGAACGCGCTGGCGGGTGGCGGCAGTTTTGCGACGATGCCCGCGCTGATCGGGCTGGGCGTGCCGTCGACCTTCGCCAATGCGACGAGCAATGTCTCGCTCCAGCCCGGCGCGATGGCGAGCGCGTGGACCTATCGGCACGGGCTGGAGCCGGTGTCGGGCGTCGGCATGCGGACGATGGCGGGAATCACCTTCGTCGGCGGGCTCGTCGGCAGCCTGTTGCTGGTCGCGACCTCGGCGCGCGCGTTCGACCTAATCGTGCCGTGGCTGCTGCTGTTCGCGACGCTGGCGATCGCGTTCGGCACGCAGGCGTCGCTCTGGCTGCGGTCGCGGGTCGAGATCGGGCCGAAATCGCTGGTCGCGGTGCAGGCGATGCTGGGCGTCTATGGCGGCTATTTCGGCGGCGGGGTCGGGCTGATGCTGACCGCCGCCTGGGGGCTGTTGTCGGGCGCAACGCCCGCCATGCTTGCCGCACCACGCACGCTGATGCTCGCGGTCGCCAATCTCGCGGCAACGATCATCTTCATCGCCACCGGCATGGTCTATTGGGCGCTGTGCATACCGATGCTGCTCGGCGGGATCGTCGGCGGGCATTTCGGCGCGAAGCTCGGGCTGGTGTTGCCCGCCAAGGTCATCCGCGTGTGGACACTGCTGGTGACGATCGCGACGACGATCGTGTTCTTCTGGCGAGCGTACGGCTGAGAATTGTTTCCCCGCGAAGGCGGGGACCCAGCCTGGGCACCCGCCTTCACGGGTAACCGGTTTGTGCGGCTTACCCCGGCCGACGCATCTTGAAGAGCGACTCCTCGGTGATCGCGAAATAATCCGCAGGACCGCCGCCGCGCAGGATCGGTTCGCCGCGCGCGGTCTGGTACACGCCGTCGTCGAGCATCGCCGGGTCGATATGGATCGCGACCGCCTCGCCGAGCACCAGCCACTGGTCGAGTTCGCGCCCCTCCTTGGTTTCCAGCCGGACGATCTGCGTCACCTTGCATTCGAACTGCGCGCGGCTCGCGGCGACGCGCGGCGGCTTCACGTGCAGCGAGGCGAGCGTCTCGAGCCCGGCGAGTGCGAATTCGTCGACGTCCGCCGCGACATTGGCCGCGGTCGCGTTCATCGCCTCGCCCAGATCGCGACTGACGAGGTTCCAGACGAACTCGCCCGTCGCGGCGATGTTGGCGACGCTGTCCTTCCACCCCATTGACGAGAAGCCGATCAGCGGCGGTGTGTAGTTGAACAGGTTGAAGAAGCTGTAGGGCGCAAGATTGGGCACGCCGTCCGCGGACAGCGTGCTAACCCAGCCGATCGGACGCGGCGCGACGATCGCGTTGAGCGGATCGTGCGGCAGGCGATGGCCGCTCGCCGGTTCGTAAGAATGCCATTCGGTCATACGCGTATCCCTGCTATGGTCGGAGCTTGTCGCCTAAAGCGAAGGCCAAGCATGAACGATCCCGCCCGCCCTATCGCCACTGCCCCTGTCACCGTCATCAAACGCCACCGGATCGCGACGCGGCTGTGGCACTGGATCACCGCGGTGGCGATGTTCATCATGATCGGCAGCGGGATCGGCATCTTGAAGGCGCATCCGCGATTCTACTGGGGCCGTTATGGCGCGAATTTCGATCAGGCGTGGACGACGCTCGACCAGTGGCCGGGCTGGGTGGTGACGCTGATCAACCTGCTGACGATCCCGGCGAGCTACAACCTCGCCATCTCGCGACGCTGGCACCTGTTCTTCGCGCTGGTCCTGTCGTTCGCGTTGCTCGGCTTCATGATCGTCAGCCTGTTCAATCGGCATTTCCAGCGCGACCTCCGCGTCCGGGCGGGCGAGCTTGCGCCGCGCGAGGTGGCGCATGACGTGCGCGAGCATCTGGCACTGCGCTTCCACGATCCGAAGCGGCCCGCCGCGTACAACATCCTGCAGAAGCTGTCCTATGTCGCGACGATCTTCATCCTGCTGCCGGTGATGATCCTCACCGGGCTGGCGATGTCGCCGGCGATGGATGCCGCCTGGCCGTGGCTGCTCGACATCTTCGGCGGGCGCCAGTCGGCGCGGTCGATCCACTTCATCGCGATGGTCGCGCTCGTGCTGTTCATCATCGTCCACCTCGCGCTCGTGATCCTGGCGGGCGCGTGGAACGAGGTGCGATCGATGATCACCGGACGCTTTACCGTTCCGGGGCACGTCCCCGCGCATACCGGGGAGGATGCCGCATGAGCACCATCATCACCCGCCGCTCGCTGGTCGCGGGCGCGGCGGTCGGCGCCGGCGCGTTGCTCACCGGGTGCGACAAGATCATCCAGCATCCCGAGGCGCGCAAGATCCTGTTCATGGGCGAGGAGATGCAGCGCGGGCTGCAACGCGCGCTGACCGATCGCAACGCGCTCGTCCCCGAGTTCAGCGCGGCGCAGATGTCGCCGATCTTCCGGTCGAACGGCACGCGCAATCCGGGCACCCCGGCCTATACCGAGCTGCTGGTGAACAACTTCGCGGACTATCGGTTGCGCGTCGGCGGGCTGGTCGACCGGCCGCTGTCGCTCTCGCTGCCGCAGCTCCGCCAGATGCCCGCGCGCGCGCAGATCACGCGGCACGACTGTGTCGAGGGCTGGTCGGCGATCGCCAAGTGGCAGGGCCCGAAGCTTGCCACGCTGTTGCAGGCCGCGGGGATCCGCGACACCGCGCGCTACATCGTCTTCACCTGCGCCGACCTGTACCGAGGCACGCCCTATTACGAGTCGATCGACCTGATCGACGCATTCCACCCACAGACGATCCTCGCCTGGGCGCTGAATGACCAGATTTTGGACGTCGCGCACGGCGCCCCCGTCCGGCTGCGCGTCGAACGCCAGCTTGGCTACAAACATGCCAAATATATCATGGCGATAGACGCCGTCGCCAGCCTGGCCGGGATCGGCAAGGGCAAGGGCGGCTATTGGGAAGATAATGTGGATTATGATTGGTATGCGGGAATCTGACGCCGCCCGGGGGGTGGCGCATTTCCGTACCAGTCATTAGCTAACGCGACATGGCCCTATTCGATCGCTTTCTCGCCCGGCAGGTAAAAACCGGCGAACTCACGCTGATCCACGCGGACGGTACCACCAAGCAGTTCGGCACGCCCGACCCTGCCTACAACCCCGTCACCATCCGCCTCACCGCCCCAGGTGTTGCGGGCGCGATCGTCCGCCACCCGGCGCTGGGCGCAGCGGAAGCGTTCATGGACGGCCGCCTGGTGATCGAGCGCGGCGACATTCGAGACCTCGTCAACCTGCTCAAGGGCAACAGCCCGTGGGAGCGCGGCGGCGGGCTCAACCCCTCGCTGCCGATCAAGCTGCTCGACAAGGTCGTCCACCGCGTCGACCGGGTGAACATGGCACGCCGGTCGAAGAAGAACGTCGCGCATCATTACGACCTGTCCGACCGGCTCTATGACCTGTTCCTCGACGCCGATCGCCAATATTCGTGCGCGTACTTCACCGATGCCGGCAACAGCCTGGAACAGGCGCAGGACGACAAGAAGGCGCATATCGCCGCGAAGCTCGCGATCCAGCCCGGCATGCGCGTGCTCGACATCGGCTGCGGCTGGGGCGGCATGGCGCTGTACCTGCACGCCAAGACGGGCGCCGAGGTCCTGGGTGTCACGCTGAGCGAGGAACAGCTGAAGGTCGCGCGGCGCCGCGCCGAGGAGGCCGGCGTCGCGGACAAGGTGAAGTTCGAGCTGATCGACTATCGCGCGCTGACGGGTACGTTCGACCGGATCGTGTCGGTCGGCATGTTCGAGCATGTCGGCCCGCCGCAGTACAAGACGTTCTTCCGCAAGTGCCGCGACCTGCTGAGCGCTGACGGGGTGATGCTGCTCCACACGATCGGCCGCATGGGCGGGCCCGGCGTGACCGACACCTTCACGACCAAGTATATCTTCCCCGGCGGCTACAACCCCGCACTGTCGGAGATCGTCCGCGGCTATGAGGGGTTGAAGTTCTTCCCGACCGATATCGAGGTGCTGCGCGTGCATTACGCGCTGACGATCGACCATTGGTACGACCGGACGGTCGCGGCGAAGGATGCGATCGTCGCGCTGTATGACGAGCGCTTCTACCGGATGTGGACCTTCTACCTCGCGGGTGCCGCCGCGGCGTTCCGGACCGGGGGGATGGTCAATTACCAGATCCAGCTGTCGAAGAGCCGGATGACGCTGCCGCTGACGCGCGACTATATGATCGAGGGTGAACGGGCGTTGCGCGCGGGCTGAATTTCCCGCCGCTTGGCGCAGGGTAAGATCCGGACGTTCGTCATTCCCGCGAAGGCGGGAATCCAGACTGGCAGGCTCCGGTGATTGAACCGAAAGGCCAGCCTGTCTCGATCCCCGCCTCCGCGGGGATGACGACTTTACGGGGGGACTCCGTAGATGGATGCCCCCCCTATAGGCGTGGCCTCAGCGGCTGCCCTGCATCTGCGATTTCGCGGCCGACCGCTCGTCGCCGCCGATCTTGCCGTCCTTGTTCGCGTCATATTTCGCAAAGGTCGCGGCGAGCAGTGCCTGTGCCTCGGGCTGCGTGACCTTGCCATCCTTGTTGGTGTCCGCGCTGCTGAACCACAGCTCGGCAAGCCGCTTGGCGTGGACCGGATCCGGGCGCCCCGGCCCGACCTTCATCTGGCTGATCCCCGCCTGGACCTCGGCGCGCGTCAGGACGCCGTCCTTGTTGGTATCGCGCGCGGCGAACTCGGCCTTGAACTTGGCGGAAACGGAGGCGCGGGTCTCCTGTGCCAGCGCGGGCGTCGCGAGGCCGGCAAGGACGAACAGGGTAAGCGTTTGACGTAGCACGGTCGGGACACTCCAAATGATCTGGGGGCGCACGTAGCGCGGGTTGGTTGTACGCGCCATGAATGCGGCGGGTTGCATGCTCCGGTTGCATGCAGGGCGTCCAGCGCATAGGGGCGCGGGCATTGGATATTGCCCAAAGGATCTTGCCCGTGACCGATCAGATCAACCGCGCCGCCGGCGACGCCGGCATCAATCGGGTCGTCCTCGCCTATTCGGGCGGCCTCGACACCAGCGTGATCCTGAAATGGCTCCAGCAGACCTACAACTGCGAAGTCGTCACCTTCACCGCGGATCTGGGCCAGGGCGAGGAACTCGAGCCCGCACGCGCGAAGGCCGAGATGATGGGCGTCAAGCCCGAGCACATCTTCGTCGACGATCTGCGCGAGGAATTCGTGCGCGATTACGTGTTCCCGATGATGCGGTCGAACGCGCTGTACGAAGGACTGTACCTGCTCGGCACGTCGATCGCGCGCCCGCTGATCGCCAAGCGCCAGATCGAGATCGCCCGGATGGTCGGCGCCGACGCGGTCAGCCACGGCGCGACCGGCAAGGGCAACGACCAGGTCCGCTTCGAGCTCGGCTATTATGCGCTGTCGCCCGACATCAAGGTGATTGCACCGTGGCGCGAATGGGACCTGACCAGCCGCACCAGGCTGATCGAGTTCGCCGAACAGCACCAGATCCCGGTCAGCAAGGACAAGCGCGGCGAGGCACCCTTCTCGACCGATGCGAACATGCTCCACACCTCGTCCGAGGGGCTCGTGCTCGAGAATCCGTGGGACGAGGTGCCGGACTATGTCTATTCGCGCACGGTGAACCCCGAGGACGCGCCCGACGTCCCCGAGTACATCACGATCGATTTCGAGCGTGGCGACGGCGTCGCGATCAACGGCGAGGGGATGAGCCCGGCGACCCTGCTGTCGACGCTCAACGACTATGGCCGTCGTCACGGCATCGGCCGTCTCGACCTGGTCGAGAACCGCTTCGTCGGGATGAAGAGCCGCGGCATGTACGAGACACCGGGCGGCACCATCTATCACCTCGCGCATCGCGGCATCGAGCAGCTGACGCTCGATCGCGGCGCGGCGCATCTGAAGGACGAGCTCGCGCCGCGCTATGCCGAGCTGCTGTACAACGGCTTCTGGTTCTCGCCCGAGCGCGAGATGCTACAGGCAGCGATCGATCACAGCCAGGAAAAGGTCTCGGGCACCGTCCGGCTGAAGCTCTACAAGGGCGGCGTGTATGTGGTCGGCCGCAAGTCGCCCAACTCGCTCTATTCGGAAAAGGTCGTGACGTTCGAGGACGATCAGGGCGCCTATGACCAGCGCGACGCGGCAGGCTTCATCAAGCTGAACGCACTGCGCCTGCGCCTGCTGGGCCGCCGCGACCAGGTGTGAGCGATACCGGCTCCCGTCCCCCGACACTCGGGGGCCGGGAGCCCTGGCGGTGTATTCCGTCGCAATGCGGCGCGGTCGGCGCTTGTCGAATGCCCCCCTGCGGCGCTAGGCGTCGAGGGATGGCGCGGGGGACAACAACGGAACTTCACTGGTGGCAGACGCGCACGTTCGTCGCGTGCGTCGCGCTGGCATCGATCATCCCGCTGCTGTGGCCGGAGGTGCCGCCGCTGGTCGATCTGCCCGGGCATATGGGGCGCTACCGCGTCCAGCTCGCGATCGGCGACAATCCCTGGCTCAGCCAGTGGTATGATTTCCGCTGGCAGCTGATCGGCAATCTCGGCATCGACCTGTTGATCGTGCCGCTCGCGCCGATCTTCGGGTTGCAGCTCGCGGTGAAGCTGATCGTCATGGCGATCCCCGCGCTCACCGTCACCGGGCTGCTGTGGATTGCGCGCGAGGTGCATGGCCGGATCCCGGCGACCGCGCTGTTCGCGCTGCCGCTCGCCTATAGCTATCCCTTCCAGTTCGGCTTCGTGAACTTCGCGCTGGCGATGGCGCTCGCGCTCAACATGTTCGCGCTGTGGCTCCGCCTCGGACGGCTCGAGCGGCTGCGGCTGCGCACGATCCTGTTCGTGCCCGGATCCTGCCTGCTCTGGCTGTGCCATACCTTCGGCTGGGGCGTGCTCGGCGTGCTCGCCTTCTCCGCCGAGCTGATCCGCCAGCACGACATCCGCAAGACCGGGGTGCGCGGCGAAGGCGCCATCAAGGGCTGGATCGGCGCGTGCATCCGCGCCGGGCTCAGCTGTATCCCGCTGGCGCTGCCGATGGTGATGATGGTGCTGTGGCGGTCAGGCGACCACGTCACGGGCAAGACGCAGGACTGGTTCAACTGGCGCTGGAAGATGAACTGGATCACGATGGTCCTGCGCGATCGCTGGATGGCGTTCGACATCGCGTCGGTCACCGTGCTGTTCGTGATCCTGTTCCGCGGTGTGCGCGACCAGACGATCGAATATTCGCGCAACCTCGCGCTGTCCGCGCTGTTCCTCGCGCTCGTCTATATCCTGTTGCCGCGGATCGTGTTCGGCTCGGCCTATGCCGACATGCGCCTCGCACCGTTCATGCTGGCGTTCGCGATCATCGCGTTGCGCCCGCGCAACCGCCTCTCGCTGCGCGGTGCCGCGACGCTGGCGGTGCTGGGGTTCAGCTTCTTCGCGGTCCGGCTGGCGGGCACCACGATCAGCTTCCTGATCTATGACCGGTCCTACGACCAGGCAATCGCGGCGATCGATACCGTGCCCGAGCGCGCACGCGTGGTCTCGTTCGTCGGGCGGCGCTGTCGCGACGACTGGGCCTATTCGCGGCTCGAGCATGTCCCGGCGCTGCTGCTCGAGCGGCGGCTGGCCTTCACCAACGACCAGTGGTCGATGGCGGGCGGACAGCTGATGACGACGCGCTATCCGATCGCGCGCGGCTTCGCGCATGATCCGTCCGAAATCGTTACGGATATCCGGTGTCGTGGCCAGTTCTGGCGGCCGATCGCGATGGCGCTGGAGCATTTCCCCCGCGACGCGTTCGATTATGTCTGGCTGATCCACCCGCCGGCGTTCGACCCCGCGCTGATCCGCGACCTGACCCCGATCCGCCGCGACGGCACCAGCGTGCTGTACAAGGTCAACCGGTCGGCGGTTCCGCCCGCCGAAACGGAGTAAGCTCGCCGAGATACTCGCGGTCGGAGGCGACTGCCTCGCGCTCGCGGACGAGAAAGTCGGCGATCGCGCGGCGGAAGCCCGGATCCGGGATGTAATGCGCCGAATAGGTCGCGACCGGCGCATAGCCTCGCGCGAGCTTGTGTTCGCCCTGCGCGCCCGCCTCGACCGTCGTCAGCCCGCGCGCGATCGCCGCATCGATCGCCTGGTAATAGCAGAGCTCGAAATGGAGGAACGGCACCTCCTCGGTCGCGCCCCAATAGCGGCCGTAGAGCGTGTCCGCACCGATCAGGTTGAGCGCCCCCGCGATCGGCACGCCATCGCGCTCGGCGAGGATCAACAGCACCCGGTCGCCCATCGTCTGACCGATCCGATCGAAAAAGGCGCGCGTCAGATAGGGCTGGCCCCATTTGCGGCTGCCCGTGTCCTGGTAGAAGACCCAGAACGCGTCCCAGTGCGCGGGCGTGATCTCCGCGCCCGTCAGGTGCCGGATCGTCAGTCCCTCGACCGCGGCGGCGCGCTCCTTGCGGATCGCCTTGCGCTTGCGGCTGGCGAGCGCGGCGAGGAAATCGTCGAAGCTCGCATAGCCGTCATTGGTCCAGTGGAACTGCGTGCCCTGACGGATCAGCCATCCGGCAGCCTCGAACAGCGCGACCTCGGCGGGGGCGATGAAGGTCGCATGCGCGGAGGACAGGCCGCTCTGGTCGGTCACCGCCTCGAGCGCGGCGATCAGCGCGGGCGCAACCACCGGGTCGCGCAGCAGCAGCCGTGGGCCGGGCACCGGGCTGAACGGCGCGGCGATCTGCAATTTGGGGTAATAATGGCCCCCCGCCCGCTCCCACGCGTCGGCCCAGCCCTGATCGAACACATATTCGCCCTGGCTATGGCTCTTGGCATAGGCGGGCGCGATCCCGGCCGGCCGGCCGTCGTCGCCATCGACGACCACCGGCAGCGCCTGCCACCCCGATCGTCCACCGACGCTTCTGGACGCCTCGAGCGCGGCGAGGAAGGCGTGGCCGACGAACGGATTCGCGTCGCCGGCACAGGCGTCCCAGTCCTCCGCCGCGATCGAGGTAACGCCTTGGGCGATGCGGGCGGTGATGGCTGTCATGCGCTCCTAAAATAGGCGCGCAGGCGTCAGGCTCAAGCGGCTGGGCTCAAGCGGCGGAGACCTGAACGATCGCGTCGATCTCGACCGCGGCGCCCAGCGGCAGCACGGGAACGCCGACAGCGGAGCGGGCATGCTTGCCGGCTTCGCCGAACAGCTGGACCATCAGGTCGGACGCACCGTTCGCGACCTTGGGCTGATCGGTGAAGTCGCCATGCGAATTGACGAACACGCCGAGCTTCACGATCCGCTCGACACGGCCGAGCGAGCCGAGCGCCGCCTTCATCTGCGCGACCAGCATCAGCGCGCAACGCTGTGCCGCGTCCTGCCCGTCCTCGAGCGACACGCCGTCGCCGAGGCGACCGGTGACGATCTGGCCGTCCTTGAACGGCAGCTGGCCGGAGATGTGGAGCAGCCCGTTCGCCTCGACGGCGGGAACATAGGATGCGACGGGGGCGGCGGCCTGCGGCAGCGTCAGGCCAAGCTCTTCGAGCTTGCGGTCGATACGATCGGTCATGTGCGCGGTCTCACCACAGCCACGGGGGGCGGGTCAAGCGTCCGCGGGCACCCCCGCGGCGAACCGCGCGGCGATCCAGGCCTGCGCCTCGCGCCAGTCGTCGATCCGGGCATGCGCGGCGGGCGCTCTCGGCACCGCCCCC
>NZ_JPJC01000017.1:0-29305 GCF_000733135.1 Sphingomonas sp. FUKUSWIS1 | reverse complement strand
CGGGCGGATCCTGCCGGGCGATACCGCAGACCTGCCGGTGACGCTGAAGCTCGAGGATCATCCGATGGAGCCGGTGCCGGGCGCGTTTCCCGGCGGATTCGTGATGGGGGCCAATCTAGCCTTCACGCACGACGTCATTGCGCGGACGGGGCCGTTCGATACGCGGTTCGGCGCGGGCGCGCGGTTCGTCGCAGCGGAGGATACCGATTTCCTGTTCCGCGCGATCGCGGCCGGGGTGGTCGTCGCCTACGACCCGTATTTCGTCGTCGAGCATCATCATGGGCGCTGCCGGCCCGACCAGGTAATCACGCTGCTCGCGGGCTATGGCTATGGCGACGGCGCGCTCTACGCCAAGCATATCCTGACCGACCGGCGAATTCTGGGCGCGATCCGCCGCGACCTTGGCGATGCGCTTGGCGAGATCCGCGCGGGGACGCGGCCCTTTCCCTATATCCGGCGCTTCCACAGCTTCCGCCTGCGCCACGTGTTGCGCGGCTTCATCGCTTATGCGGGCGTCGAGCTTACAGCGCGGGCACGGCTTTGGCCCGCACACGAAAAGGCCTGATGCCGCGGCGTCGCAGCATCAGGCCTCTGATCATTCGTATCGACTGAGCCCGCAGACTCAGGCGGTGATTACTTCGAGCGCTCGACCTGCTCGAACTCGAGCTCGACCGGGGTGGCGCGACCGAAGATCGACACCGACACCTTGACGCGGCTGCGGTCGAAATCGAGTTCCTCGACCAGACCGTTGAAGCTCGCGAACGGACCGTCGAGCACCTTGACCTGATCGCCGATCTCGTAGTCGACCTTGACCTTCTGCTTCGGCGCAGCGGCGGCCTCTTCCTTGCTGTTGAGCATCCGCGTGGCTTCTGCCTCGCTGATCGCCTGTGGCTTGCCCATGCTGCCGAGGAAGCCGGTCACCTTGGGGGTGTTCTTGACGAGGTGATAGACGTCGTCGTTCATGTTCAGCTTGGCGAGCACATAGCCCGGCATGAACTTGCGCTCGACCGCGATCTTTTTGCCGCGACGGGCCTCGGTGATCGTCTCGGTGGGGACTTCGATCTGCTCGACGAGCTGCTCGAGACCCATGCGGGTCGCCTCTGCCATGATCGAGTCGCGGACCTTGCCCTCGAAGCCCGAATAGGCGTGAATGATGTACCAGCGCGCCATGTGCGGACCTTATTGAGCGAGTTTCAGAAGGGCGGTGACGATCGCCTGAAGGATCGAGTCGACGCCGAAGAAGAAGAGCGCCAGGATCGTCGTCATGATGACGACCATCACCCCGGTCATGATCGTCTCGCGACGCGTCGGCCACGTAACCTTCGAGGTTTCGGTGCGGACCTGCCGGATGAATTCGAGTGGGGACGTTTTAGCCACGGTGCTGTTCGAACCCGCCTGATGGAGACATGAAAAGAAGCGAGGCATAGACCCATAACCCGCTCCCTGTGAAGGGTCGCCCCGTCAATAGGGCCCCGTCAAAGGGGTCGGGCATGCGTCCGTCTCGCTGTCGGATGGCGGCGCAGATAGCTTCCGCGCCGACGGAACGCAAGGGGCGGGGCGGCAGCGTCCGCCGGGCGGCCCTGTGATGGCCCGACTCGGCAGCGCGTACGCCGCGATGCACCAGCCTTTCGCACACGGTTAAAAGCATAAGGGGATGCGTAGGAGGCGGGACCGGAAGGCGCGGGGGCGGGCGTTTGCGCCCTCTCCCCCGCCGGCCGTCAACCGGTGCCGGTCTTGCCGGCGGCGCCTCTCCTGCGTTTCTGTTATGTTTGCCGGCGTGACGGACCGACATCGGTATATCAGCGCGCAGACCAAAAAAAAGGCCGGTCAAAGACCGGCCGTAAAAGTTTTAGGAGAGGATGCCTGAAAGGCACAGTCTTTGTGCATCGCAGCAGCGAATTTCACAACTGCGCAAATTGCATTATGAAATGCGTTTTGTGCAATCGTGACAGGCGCAGTACGTCGGCCGCTGACCAATGGGTAACGGCAGCTGTCGATCGGCGATGTGAGAAGATCTGGCAGGAGTGCTCGGATTCGAACCGAGGGCCTTCGGTTTTGGAGACCGACGCTCTAACCAACTGAGCTACACTCCTGTGCGGTGGCGGGCTCTAGCGCCATGTCCGCGGCAGGGCAAGCACCTGTTCATGCCCGACGCACGATTGTCGAACGTGCAACCAATCTGGCGTCGGGTTCAGGGCAGGGTGGGGTGATCCCCGTGTTGACCGCGGCTGACTCCTGACCTATAGGCGCGCCCTGTTCTTCGGGAGTCTTTCCCGCCGGGCATGCTTGAACATTGCTGGATGCATTCCAGGGCCTGAGGAGCGTTTTGCGCTTCCTAGGGTCCTTTTTGTATTCTCAGGCGCCTCAATGGCTCCAGCAAAGTAACCATTTGAAAGGTGAAGGCTTCAATGCCGACGATCAACCAGCTGGTCCGCAAGGGCCGCGATCCGCAGAAGGCCAAGTCGAAGGTCCCTGCGATGGAAGCCAACCCGCAGAAGCGCGGCGTTTGCACCCGCGTCTACACGACGACCCCGAAGAAGCCGAACTCGGCTCTGCGCAAGGTGGCCAAGGTTCGCCTGACCAACCAGCGCGAAGTCATCAGCTACATCCCGGGCGAGGGCCACAATCTTCAGGAGCATTCGGTTGTCCTGATCCGTGGCGGTCGTGTCCGCGATCTTCCCGGTGTTCGCTATCACGTCCTGCGCGGCGTGCTCGATACACAGGGTGTGAAGGACCGGCGTCAGTCGCGTTCCAAGTACGGCGCCAAGCGTCCGAAGTAAGCCGATCAATGCCAACCGACGCAAGTCGGCACTGGTATGTTTGATCACACAGGCTGAAGTTTAGAAGGAATATAAAATGGCACGTCGTCGTCGTCCCGAAAAGCGGGTCATCCTGCCTGATCCCAAGTTCGGGGATGAGGTTCTGTCGAAGTTCATGAACAGCGTCATGCTGGACGGCAAGAAGTCCGTCGCAGAGCTGATCGTGTACGGTGCATTCGAAACCGTCGAGAGCCGCGCCAAGCGCGACCCGATCGGCGTTTTTCACGATGCGCTCAACAACGTGAAGCCGGGCATCGAAGTCCGTTCGCGTCGCGTCGGTGGTGCAACCTACCAGGTTCCCGTCGAAGTGCGTCCCGAGCGTGCACAGGCGCTGGCAATCCGCTGGCTGATCGGTGCGGCACGTTCGCGCAGCGAGAACACGATGGCCGCACGGCTGTCGGGCGAGCTGATGGACGCGGCCAACAACCGCGGCAACGCGGTCAAGAAGCGCGAAGACACGCACCGGATGGCAGAAGCCAACCGTGCATTCTCGCACTACCGCTGGTAACAGCGGGCTTCGAAGCCTAGCATTGGTAACCGTGTCACGGGCGGTCTTTCGCCCGTAACGCAAACACCTATATATTGGGGAGCCGGCACGTTCGGCTCCCCATATCCTTAAGGAAGCACGATCATGGCCCGCAGCCATCCGCTCGACCGTTACCGCAACATCGGCATCATGGCGCACATCGACGCCGGCAAGACGACGACGACCGAGCGCATCCTCTATTACACCGGCAAGTCCTACAAGATCGGCGAGGTGCATGAAGGCACCGCGACGATGGACTGGATGGAGCAGGAGCAGGAGCGCGGGATCACGATCACGTCGGCTGCAACCACCTGCAAGTGGCGCGCCGAAGAAGGTAAGGGTGAAGAGCACCTTATCAACATCATCGACACCCCGGGCCACGTCGATTTCACGATCGAAGTCGAGCGTTCGCTGCGCGTCCTCGACGGCGCGGTCGCGTGCTTCGACGGCGTTGCCGGTGTCGAGCCGCAGTCCGAGACCGTGTGGCGTCAGGCTGACAAGTACGGCGTGCCGCGCATGTGCTTCGTCAACAAGCTCGACCGCACCGGTGCCGACTTCTACTTCTGCGTCGACTCGATCATCGAGCGTCTCGGTGCGCGCCCGGCGGTCCTGTACCTGCCGATCGGCATGGAAGGCGGCTTCAAGGGCCTGGTCGACCTCGTCGAGAACCGCGCGATCATCTGGCTCGAAGAGAGCCTGGGCGCGAAGTTCGAATATCAGGACATCCCGGCGGACATGGCCGACAAGGCCGCGAAGTATCGCAGCGACCTGATCGAGATGGCTGTCGAGCAGGACGATGCTCTGATGGAAGCCTATCTTGAGGGTAACGAGCCCAGCGTCGCCGACCTCAAGAAGCTGATCCGCAAGGGTACGCTCAGCATGGCGTTCGTCCCCGTGGTCTGCGGTTCGGCGTTCAAGAACAAGGGCGTCCAGCCCCTGCTCGACGCCGTGGTCGACTATCTGCCGTCGCCGCTCGACGTTCCCGCGATTCAGGGTCTGAAGCTCGACGGCGTGACGCCGGACGAGCGTCCTTCGTCGGACGAGGTTCCGTTCTCGGCACTGGCGTTCAAGATCATGAACGATCCGTTCGTCGGCACGCTGACCTTCGCCCGCATCTATTCGGGCAAGCTGGAGACCGCATCGCAGGTCACCAACTCGGTCAAGGACAAGAAGGAAAAGGTCGGCCGCATGCTGCTCATGCATGCGAACAGCCGTGAGGACATCCAGGAAGCGTTCGCGGGCGACATCGTCGCTCTCGCAGGCCTCAAGGACACCACGACGGGCGACACGCTTTGCGCGATGAACGCACCGATCATCCTCGAGCGGATGGAATTCCCCGAGCCCGTGATCGAGCTGTCGGTGGAGCCGAAGACCAAGGCCGACCAGGAGAAGATGGGCGTCGCGCTCAATCGTCTCGCACGCGAGGATCCCTCGTTCCGCGTGTCGTCGGACCCCGAGTCGGGCCAGACCATCATCAAGGGCATGGGCGAGCTCCATCTCGAGATCCTGGTCGACCGCATGAAGCGCGAGTTCAAGGTCGAGGCCAATGTCGGCGCTCCTCAGGTCGCGTATCGCGAATATCTGAAGAAGCCGGTCGACGTCGACTACACGCACAAGAAGCAGTCGGGCGGCACCGGCCAGTTCGGTCGCGTGAAGGTCAAGGTCACGCCGGGCGAGCGCGGTTCGGGCATCACGTTCAAGGACGAGATCAAGGGCGGCAACATTCCGAAGGAATATCTGCCCGCGATCGAGAAGGGCTTCCGCGAGACCGCTGCTTCGGGTTCGCTGGTCGGCTTCCCGATCATCGATTTCGAGATCGTGCTGTATGACGGCGCGTATCACGACGTCGACTCGTCGGCTCTGGCGTTCGAAATCTGTGCACGTGGCGCAATGCGCGAAGTGGCGCAGAAGTCGGGCATCACGCTGCTCGAGCCGGTCATGAAGGTTGAGGTCGTCACCCCGGAGGACTATCTGGGCGACGTCATCGGCGACATGAACAGCCGTCGTGGCCAGATCCAGGGCACCGACAGCCGCGGCAACGCGCAGACGGTCGAGGCGATGGTGCCGCTGGCCAACATGTTCGGCTATGTGAACTCGCTCCGCTCGTTCACGCAGGGCCGCGCGCAATACTCGATGCAGTTCTCGCATTATGATGAAGTGCCGCAGAACGTTGCTGACGAGGTGAAGGCGAAACTGGCCTAACCCTTTAAGGGGGTAGGGCTAGCGTCAGGCTTTAACAGCCGCTATGGGGCCGCGTTCGCGCGGTTCCCGGTGTGGCACCGGAATACGAATCAGAAGGTAGGAAACAATGGCCAAGGCAAAATTTGAGCGGAACAAGCCGCATCTCAACATCGGCACCATCGGTCACGTCGATCATGGCAAGACGTCGCTCACCGCTGCGATCACGAAGGTTCTCGCCGAGACGACCGGCGGTACCGCTGTCGACTTCGCAAACATCGACAAGGCTCCCGAGGAGCGCGAGCGCGGCATCACGATCTCGACCGCACACGTCGAGTACGAGACGGCCAACCGTCACTACGCACACGTCGATTGCCCGGGCCACGCCGATTATGTGAAGAACATGATCACCGGCGCAGCCCAGATGGACGGCGCGATCCTCGTCGTTTCGGCGACCGATGGCCCGATGCCGCAGACCCGTGAGCACATCCTGCTCGCACGCCAGGTCGGCGTGCCTGCAATGGTCGTGTTCATGAACAAGGTCGATCTGGTCGACGACGAGGAAATCCTCGAGCTGGTCGAGATGGAAATCCGCGAGCTGCTCAGCTCGTACGACTTCCCAGGCGACGATATCCCCGTCATCAAGGGTTCGGCAACCTGCGCGCTGTCGGGTTCGAACCAGAAGCTCGGCGCCGACGCCGTCACCGAGCTGATGCAGGCTGTCGACGACTACATCCCGCAGCCCGAGCGTCCGCTCGACAAGCCGTTCATGATGCCGATCGAGGACGTGTTCTCGATCTCGGGTCGTGGTACGGTCGTCACCGGCCGCGTCGAGACCGGCATCGTCAAGGTTGGCGAGGAAGTCGAGATCGTCGGTATCCACCCGACCGTCCGCAAGACCACGGTCACGGGCGTCGAAATGTTCCGCAAGCTGCTCGATCAGGGCCAGGCTGGCGATAACGTCGGCGCGCTGATCCGCGGCGTCGCTCGCGACGAAGTCGAGCGTGGCCAGGTGCTCTGCAAGCCAGGCACGATCAAGCCGCACACCGACTTCAACTCGGAAGTGTACGTGCTGTCGAAGGAAGAGGGTGGCCGTCACACGCCGTTCTTCGCCAACTACCGCCCGCAGTTCTACTTCCGTACGACGGACGTGACCGGCACCGTCGAGCTGCCTGAGGGCACCGAGATGGTCATGCCAGGCGACAACGTGTCGCTCGGCATCAAGCTGATCGCACCGATCGCCATGGACGTGGGCCAGCGCTTCACGATCCGCGAAGGCGGCCGTACCGTCGGTGCAGGCGTCGTCAGTCAGATCGACAAGTAAGCATCTTCTCCTTCGGGAGATGATCGAAAAGAGCCCGGCTTCTCGCGAGAGAGGCCGGGCTTTTTCGTGTTTGGGGGCGGCCGCAGCATCGCCAAAGCGTTGGGCGGCAAGCAGGCAATTGCCAGGGTCCGTCGAGCGGCTAGATTAGGCACGCCACGGGGGGCGGGGCTTATGCGTGCGCAATGTCAGTGCGGTCGACTCACGGTCGAGCTTCCGGGGCCATCGCCTGCCGTGGTGGCATGTCACTGCATCGCCTGTCAGCGCCGAAGCGGATCGCCCTTTGGTGTTCTAGCCTATTATCCCGAGGAACTGCTCGCTGTCGCCGGTGAGGGCAAACGGTTTGAGCGAGCGACGGACGAAGGCAATCGCTTCGAGACGGTCTTCTGCCCAGAGTGCGGATCAACGGTCTATGCGAGGACCGCCAAGCACCCGTCGATGATCGGGGTCGCCGTGGGCGCTATCGCCGATCCTGCTTTCCCAGCTCCCGTTCGCTCTGTTTGGGAGGAATCGATGCATCACTGGGTGACCTTGCCACGTGAAGTACAGCATTTCGCTAAAGGCCGCGTGTAGGCGTCGGTTATCCGGCTGCTCGGGCGCCCGCCCTAGACCGAGGTAGTGCCAAAGGGGTCGGGTGGGGGTAGTCATGAGCCTATTGCCGCCGCGAGGGGGCGGCCTAAAATCGTCGTCGCGCTAGTTGCCTTTTCGGCGACTCTCCCGTAATGGCCCGCCTTCGGTTTAAACATCAACCAGCAAGAGCCCGGAAACGGGCCCGCTCTTTCGCATCGGTAGGGACTATGGACAGCAATATCCGCATTCGTCTGAAGGCGTTCGATCACCGTGTGCTCGATCAGGCCACTGGCGACATCGCCGACACCGCACGCCGCACCGGCGCGCTCATCCGCGGTCCGATTCCCCTTCCGACGCGCATCGAAAAATTCACCGTGAACCGCGGCCCGCACATCGACAAGAAGTCGCGCGAGCAGTTCGAGGTGCGCACGTACAAGCGTATGCTGGATATCGTCCAGCCGACTCCGCAGACGGTCGATGCGCTGATGAAGCTGGACCTCGCCGCTGGCGTTGACGTCGAGATCAAGCTCGCCTAAGGGCGAGCGCGGCGCGGTCGACCGGTAACGGTCCCGCGCCGTTCGACATTGGGATACCGCCGTCGGTGCAAACCGACGGGGCAGCGTCCCCCGTCACGCTCTCGCATTCGCAGGAGCACCAGCCCGGGACGGGGCGCGTTTCGTATTTACCGGGTTGATCCGACTCCATTCAGGGCTTTTGCCGTGGATGGGGTCAGGTGGATGCATCATGGAGCTTGCTCCGGACATGGTCCGCAAGCCCCCGAGGAATAGTCCGACGGGGCCTCTGTCTAGGAAGGGACAAGATCATGCGTACTGGCGTGATCGCGAAGAAAATGGGGATGACCCGCCTGTTCCAGGAAGATGGTCGGCACGTGCCGGTCACCGTTCTGGCACTCGAAGGCAATCAGGTCATTTCCGTTCGCGAAATGGATCGTGACGGCTACACGGCCGTCCAGCTTGGTGCAGGCGTTGCCAAGTCGAAGAATGTCGCAAAGCCGCAGCGCGGCCATTTCGGCAAGGCCGAAGTGGAGCCCAAGGCTGTCGTCCATGAGTTCCGCGTGAACGCAGACGGCCTGCTCGACGTTGGCGCCGAGATCTCGGCTGACCATTATGTCGCAGGCCAGATCGTCGATATCCAGGGCAAGACCCAGGGTAAGGGCTTCCAGGGCGGCATGAAGCGTTGGGGCTTCGGCGGTCTGCGGGCAACCCACGGCGTGTCGGTCTCGCACCGCTCGCTCGGTTCGACCGGTCAGCGCCAGGATCCGGGCAAGGTCTTCAAGAACAAGAAGATGGCCGGCCACATGGGCGACAAGTATCGCACCCAGCAGAACCTCGAGATCGTATCGACGGACGTCGAGCGTGGTCTCCTGTTCGTCAAGGGTTCGGTTCCTGGCTCCAAGGGCGGCTGGCTCTTCGTCAAGGACTCGGTGAAGGTCGCGCGCCACGCCGACGCACCGTTCCCCGCCGGTCTCAAGACCGCCAACAGCAACATCGCAGCAGACACGCCGGCCGAAACGACCGACGCACCTGCAGCCGACGGCCAGGAGGGCTGAGCGTGAAGATCAAGCTTTCATCTTTCGCCGGCACCGAGGGCGCGGACATCGAGCTCAACGACGAGATCTTCGGTCTCGATCCGCGCGCCGACATCCTGCACCGTGTGGTCACCTGGCAGCTCGAGAAGCGTCGCGAGACGGCTCGTGGCACCCGTGAGCGCGCAGACGTCGCTCGCACCGGCAAGAAGTTCGGTCGCCAGAAGGGCGGCGGTACGGCACGTCACGGCGATCGTCGCGCGCCCGTGTTCATCGGTGGTGGTAAGGCACACGGCGCCCGCGTCCGTGACTTCAACCCGTCGCTGAACAAGAAGGTTCGCGCGCTCGGTCTGCGCATGGCGCTCAGCAGCCACGCCAAGGCGGGTTCGCTGGTCATCATGGACAGCCTGGCTGTCGAGGGTGGCAAGACCAAGACGCTGCAGGGCGATCTCGCCAAGCTCGGCTTCGGCAAGCGTGCGCTCGTCATCGACGGCGACATGGTCGACACCAGCTTCGCATTCGCTGCGGGCAACCTGTACGAAGTGAACGTGATGCCGGCAGCCGGCGCCAACGTTTACGACATCCTGAAGCATGACACGCTGGTGCTGACGCGCGCCGCTGTCGAAAAGCTGGAGGCGCGCTTCCATGGCTAAGAAGCAGAAGGCGGGCATCGATAATCGTCATTACGACGTTATCCTGGCCCCGCACATCACCGAGAAGACGACGACTCTGTCGGAGCACAACGCGGTGGTGTTCAAGGTGTCCAACGACGCCACGAAGCCCGAGATCAAGGCGGCCGTAGAGGCGCTGTTCGACGTGAACGTCGTCGGCGTGAACACGCTCGTCCAGAAGGGCAAGACCAAGAAGTGGAAGGGCACGAACTACTCGCGCTCCGACATGAAAAAGGCAATCGTGACGTTGAAGGACGGTCAGTCCATCGACGTGACGACGGGGATCTGAGGCCATGGCACTCAAGCATTATAATCCGACATCGCCGGCACGCCGCGGTCTCATCCTGGTCGACAAGTCGTCGCTCTGGAAGGGCAAGCCCGTCAAGGCGCTGACCGAAGGCAAGCACAAGACCGGCGGTCGTAACAACAAGGGTCACGTGACCTCGCGCGGCATCGCCGGTGGTCACAAGCAGAAGTACCGCTACATCGACTTCAAGCGTCGCAAGTGGGACGTCGAAGGCACTGTCGAGCGGATCGAGTATGATCCCAACCGCACCGCGTTCATCGCCCTGGTCAAGTACCCGGACGAAGAGCTCGCCTACATCCTGGCGCCGCAGCGTCTGGCCGTTGGCGACAAGGTCCTCGCGGCCAAGAAGACCGACGTGAAGCCAGGCAATGCCATGGAACTCGGTCAGATGCCGGTCGGCACCATCGTCCACAATGTGGAGATGAAGCCGATGAAGGGTGGCCAGATCGCCCGTTCGGCCGGCACGTATGTGCAGGTCGTCGGTCGCGACAAGGGCATGGTGATGGTCCGCCTGAACTCGGGCGAGCAGCGCTACATCCGCAGCGATTGCATGGCGACGGTTGGCGCGGTTTCGAACCCCGACAACCAGAACCAGAACCTGGGCAAGGCAGGGCGTTCGCGCTGGCTTGGTATTCGTCCGCTGACGCGCGGCGTCGCCAAGAACCCGGTCGACCATCCGCACGGCGGTGGTGAAGGCCGCACCTCGGGTGGCCGTCATCCGGTCACGCCGTGGGGCAAGCCGACGAAGGGTGCGCGCACGCGTCACAACAAATCGACCGACAAGATGATCATCCGGTCGCGTCATTCGACGAAGAGGAAGGGCTAACATGGCTCGTTCAGTCTGGAAGGGTCCGTTCGTGGACCTTCATCTGCTCAAGAAGGCAGAAACCGCCCAGGACACCAACGCGCGTTCGCCGATCAAGACCTGGTCGCGTCGCTCGACGATCCTGCCGTCGTTCGTGGGCCTCACGTTCAACGTCTATAACGGCCGCAAGTTCGTGCCGGTCTCGGTCAACGAGGACATGGTCGGGATGAAGCTGGGCGAGTTCGCGCCCACGCGCTACTTCCCCGGCCACTCCGCCGACAAGAAGGGCAAGCGCTGATGTCTAAGCAAGTCAGCCCGCGCAAGGTCGCGGACAACGAGGCGCTTTCGGTCGGTACGCAGATCCGCGGTTCCGCACAGAAGCTCGGCCTCGTGGCTGCGCTCATCCGTGGCAAGAAGGTCGGCGATGCGATGAACATCCTCGCCTTCTCGACCAAGGGCATGGCGATCGAAGCCCGCAAGGTGCTGGCCTCGGCCATCGCCAATGCGGAGAACAACCACAACCTCGACGTCGACTCGCTGGTCGTCGCCGAGGCATCGGTTGGCAAGTCGATCACGATGAAGCGCTTCGCGACCCGCGGCCGCGGCAAGTCGACCCGCATCCTCAAGCCATTCAGCCGTCTGCGCATCGTCGTGCGCGAGCAGGAAGAAGCATAATGGGTCAGAAGAGCAACCCCATCGGTCTGCGTCTGCAGATCAACCGTACCTGGGATAGCCGCTGGTACGCCGAAGGCGCCGACTATGGTCGGCTCCTGCTCGAGGATCTTAAGATCCGCGCATATATCATGAAGACGCTGCCGCAGGCCGCGATCTCCAAGGTTGTGATCGAGCGTCCGGCCAAGCTGGCCCGCATCTCCATCTTCGCTGCACGCCCCGGCGTGATCATCGGCAAGAAGGGTGCGGACATCGAGAAGCTGCGTTCGACGATCGGCAAGATGACGTCGTCGACCGTGTCGCTGAACATCGTCGAGATCCGCAAGCCGGAAGTCGATGCGCGTCTCGTCGCGCAGGGCATCGCCGATCAGCTCGAGCGTCGTATCGCCTTCCGTCGCGCCATGAAGCGTGCGGTTCAGTCGGCGATGCGTCTCGGTGCCGAAGGCATCCGCGTGAACTGCGGCGGCCGTCTTGGCGGCGCCGAGATCGCACGGTCGGAGAGCTATCGTGAGGGTCGGGTTCCGTTGCACACGCTGCGCGCGAACATCGATTATGCCGAGGCTACGGCGCACACGTCTTACGGCGTTTGCGGCGTGAAGGTCTGGGTCTTCAAGGGCGAGATTCTCGGCAACGATCCGACGTCGTACGACCGCATCATGATGGAGGCTCAGACCTCCGGCGTGCGGCCGCAGCGCGACGATCGTCGCTAAGGGGCAGGAACAGACATGCTGCAACCAAAAAAGACCAAGTTCCGGAAGGCCTTCAAGGGCAAGATTTCGGGCGACGCCAAGAGTGGCTTCTCGCTCAATTTCGGCTCCTACGGCCTGAAGGCCATGGAGCCCGACCGGATCACCGCACGTCAGA
This sequence comes from Sphingomonas sp. FUKUSWIS1, assembly GCF_000733135.1. Taxonomy (NCBI): domain Bacteria; kingdom Pseudomonadati; phylum Pseudomonadota; class Alphaproteobacteria; order Sphingomonadales; family Sphingomonadaceae; genus Sphingomonas; species Sphingomonas sp. FUKUSWIS1. The sequence goes on along the minus strand of NZ_JPJC01000017.1, from coordinate 17,026 downwards.
TCGAGGCGGCCCGCCGCGCGATCACGCGTCACATGAAGCGCCAGGGGCGTTTGTGGATCCGCATTTTCCCAGACCTTCCGGTCTCGGGAAAGCCAGCCGAAGTCCGCATGGGTAAGGGCAAGGGCGCGCCGGAATATTGGGCCGCTCGAGTCAAGCCGGGTCGGATCCTGTTCGAGCTCGACGGCGTCGACGGCAAGATCGCCGCCGAGGCGTTCGAGCGGGCGGCCATGAAGCTGCCGATCAAGGTAAAGGTCGTTGCCCGCCTGGGCGACACCTCGCATCTGGGAGGCGAGTAAGATCATGGCTCGTATCGACGACATGAAGGCCAAGAGCGACGACCAGCTGTCGGAGTCGCTTGGCGAACTGAAGCGCGAGCAGTTCAACCTGCGCTTCCAGGCCGCCACGAACCAGCTCGAAAAGCCGAGCCGCGTTCGTGAGGTCCGCCGCGACATCGCTCGCATCAAGACCCTGCAGGCTCAGCGCACCAGCGCTGACGCCGCGAAGTAAGGAACACATCATGCCGAAGCGCGTGCTGACCGGTCTGGTCGTGTCCGACAAGGGCGACAAGACGGTGGTCGTGAACGTCGAGCGTAAGGTGAAGCACCCGCTCTACGGGAAGATCATCCGTCGCTCGAAGAAGTATCATGCTCATGACGAGAGCAACGAGTTCAAGCAGGGCGAGACCGTGCGGATCGAAGAGACCGCACCGATCTCCAAGCTGAAGACCTGGAAGGTGATCGAGCGGGTCAACACCCACGCGACGCCGGAGCGGGCTTCGGCCGAGGGCTGAATCAAACATGAGGGCAGGGGGGCAACTCCCTGCGCTCTTGTTTTCGTAAACGGGAACGGCTAAGCGGCCGCTCCTCCCCGTTGCGGATTCGTCCGCGGCGGGGTGATTTTTTAGGCGGGGTTCGGTCGGTATCGACCCCAGAGACAGAGAAGGGATACGGATCCATGATCCAGATGCAGTCCAATCTCGACGTCGCTGACAACAGCGGCGCGAAGCGGGTGCAGTGCATCAAGGTGCTTGGGGGTTCCAAGCGTCGTGTTGCAGGCGTTGGCGACATCATCGTCGTCAGCATCAAGGAAGCGCAGCCACGGGGCCGCGTGAAGAAGGGCGACGTTCACCGCGCGGTGATCGTACGTACCGCCAAGGATATCCGCCGTGCAGACGGTACGGTCATCCGCTTCGACGGCAACGCCGCGGTGCTGGTCAACAAGAACGAGGAGCCGATCGGCACCCGTATCTTCGGCCCAGTCGTTCGCGAGCTGCGTGGCAAGAAGCACATGAAGATCATCAGCCTTGCGCCGGAGGTGCTGTAATGGCGAGCCAGCGTATTAAGAAGGGTGACAAGGTCATCGTCCTGTCCGGCAAGGACAAGGGTAAGACCGGCGAAGTCACGATGTCGATGCCGAAGACCGACAAGGTCGTGGTCTCGGGCGTGAACATCGCCGTGCGCCACACCAAGCCGACCCAGGGTGACCCGCAGGGTGGCCTGGTCCGCAAGGAAGCACCGATGCACGTCTCGAAGGTCGCGCACGTGACCGCCGACGGCAAGCCGACCCGCGTCCGCTTCGAGGAGCAGGATGGCAAGAAGGTCCGCGTGGCCGTCAAGACCGGGGAGAAGATCAATGGTTGATCAGAACACCGCCGCTGGCACCGAGGCTGCCTACACGCCGCGCATGCGGAAGATGTATGATGAGACGATCATCAAGGCGATGACCGAGAAGTTCGGCTACAAGAACGTCATGGAGATCCCCCGGATCGACAAGATCGTGCTGAACATGGGTGTCGGCGAAGCGACGCAGGACAAGAAGAAGGTCGACCAGGCAGCCCAGGAAATGGAGCTGATTGCCGGCCAGAAGCCCGTCGTGACCAAGGCCAAGAAGTCGATCGCGCAGTTCAAGCTGCGTGAGGGCATGCCGATCGGCGTGAAGGTTACCCTTCGCCGCGAGCGCATGTACGAGTTTCTCGACCGTTTCATCACGATCGCTCTTCCCCGCGTCCGCGATTTCCGCGGTCTCAACCCGAAGAGCTTCGATGGCCGTGGCAACTATGCCTGCGGTATCAAGGAGCAGATCGTGTTCCCAGAAATCAGCTATGACCGGGTCGACAAGGTCCGCGGCATGGATGTGATCGTGACGACGACCGCCAAGACCGACGACGAGGCTCGCGAGCTTCTCCGTCTCTTCGGCTTCCCGTTCCCGATCGAAGACGACGCTGCCGACGAGAAGAAGGCAGCTTAACTACCAACCGCCGCCCCTGACCTCGTGTCACGGGCGGCGCTTCAGGAAAGAAAGAACTTAAGTCGATGGCGAAACTGAGTTCAGTCAACAAGAACGAGCGCCGCAAGCGCATGGTCAAGCAGTATGCCCCGAAGTACGCGGCACTGAAGGCAATCGCAGCGGACAAGACGCTCGACGATGGTGAGCGTCTGATCGCTCGCCTCAAGATGGCGGCAATCCCGCGCAACGCGAACCCGACCCGCATCCGTAACCGGTGCGAGCTGACCGGTCGCCCGCGCGCTTATTACCGCAAGTTCCGGCTCTGCCGTATTCAGCTGCGCGATCTGGCCAACAAGGGCCTGATCCCCGGCGTCACGAAGTCGAGCTGGTAAGGACTACATCATGGCAGTGACCGATCCCCTGGGTGATTTGCTCACCCGTATCCGTAATGGCCAGCGCGCGAAGAAGGACTCCGTCCTGACTCCGGCGTCGAAGCTGCGCGTCCGCGTGCTCGACGTTCTGCAGCGCGAAGGCTATATCCGTGGCTATAGCGAAGAGCAGATGGGCCCCGCGGCCGGCCTTCGCATCGAGCTGAAGTATTTCGAGGGCCAGCCTGCGATCAAGCATGTCGCGCGCGTCTCGAAGCCCGGCCGTCGCGTCTATTCCGGTTCGCAGGAACTTCCCCGCGTCCGCAACGGCCTCGGCATCACCATCGTCTCGACGCCCCGCGGCGTGCTTTCGGATTCCGAAGCACGTGAGCAGAACGTCGGCGGCGAAGTCCTCGCGGAGGTGTTCTGATGAGCCGTATTGGTAAGAAGCCGGTCACCGTACCGGCGGGCATCACGCCGACGATCGAGGGCAAGCAGCTGACGATGAAGGGCCCCAAGGGGACCCTGAAGATGCCGCTGCGCGACGAGATCAGCTACACGATCGAAGACGGCGGCATTTCGGTGCAGCCGGCCAACGACACCAAGCGCGCTCGCGCGTTCTGGGGCATGCAGCGGACCATGGTGCAGAACCTGGTCACCGGCGTGTCGGAAGGCTTCACCAAGAAGCTGCTGATCAGCGGCGTCGGCTATCGTGCCGCAGCCCAGGGTCGCAACCTCAAGCTGCAGCTCGGCTACAGCCATGACGTCAACATCGACGTGCCCGAGGGCATCGAGGTGAAGACGCCGGACAACACGACGATCGAGATCTCGGGTTCGGACAAGCAGATGGTTGGCCAGCTGGCCGCGGAGATTCGTCAGTGGCGCAAGCCCGAGCCGTACAAGGGCAAGGGCATCAAGTACGACGGCGAGTTCATCTTCCGCAAGGAAGGGAAGAAGAAGTAATGACCAAGGGACTTTCTCTTTTCGCCAAGCGGCGTCGCCGCAACCGTACCGCGCTGCGCGCACGCGCGGGCACCCGTCCTCGCCTGTCCGTGCATCGCTCGGGCAAGCACATCTATGCCCAGGTGATCGACGATGCCGCCGGCACGACGGTCGCTTCGGCCTCGACGCTGGAGAAGGACGTTCGCGGCACGTCCGGCGCCAACATCGACGCGGCGACTTCGGTCGGCAAGCGCGTCGCCGAGGCTGCCAAGGCAGCGGGCGTGACCCAGGTCGTGTTCGATCGCGGCGGCTTCCTCTACCACGGTCGCGTGAAGGCTCTTGCCGATGCCGCGCGCGAAGCCGGATTGGAGTTCTAAGACATGGCTGACGAAAACAACACGCCAGCGGTAATCGCACCCGAGACGACCGCACAGGACGTCACGGCTCAGAACGTGCCCCAGAGCACCGGATACCAGGGCAACAGCGGCGGTGGCCGTGGTCGTCCGGGTGGCGGCGGCGGTGGCGGTCGTGGTGGCCCCGGCGGCAACCGTGGCGGTGGCCCCGGTGGCAACCGTGGTGGTCGCGATGGCGGTCGTGGCGGTCGTGACAATCGTGGCGGTCGTCCGGGTTCGGACGATGGCGGCGAAGAGCTGATCGAGAAGCTGGTGCACATCAACCGCGTCTCGAAGACGGTCAAGGGCGGCAAGCGCTTCGGCTTTGCAGCACTCGTCGTCGTCGGCGACGGCAAGGGCCGTGCAGGCTTCGGTCATGGCAAGGCACGCGAAGTGCCGGAAGCCATTTCGAAGGCGACGGCAGCTGCCAAGAAGAAGATGGTTCGCGTTCCGCTCAAGGACGGTCGCACGCTGCATCATGACGGCAACGGTCACTTCGGTGCCGGCAAGGTCACGCTGCGGTCGGCGCCTCAGGGTACGGGCATCATCGCCGGTGGCCCGATGCGCGCCGTCTTCGAGTCGCTGGGTGTCGCAGACGTCGTGACCAAGTCGGTCGGCACGTCGAACCCCTACAACATGATCCGCGCAACGTTCGAAGCCCTTGGCGAGCAGACCTCGCCCAAGGCCGTCGCACAGCGTCGCGGCAAGAAGATCGCCGACCTGCTCGGCCATGGTGGTTCGAAGACCGCCGAGGCCGATGCAGCTGCGATCACGGAGTAAGCGATCATGGCTACCATCAAGATCACGCAGACCGGTTCGCCGATCCGCCGCGAGAAGGACCAGCGCGCAACGCTGGTCGGTCTCGGTCTGAACAAGATGCACAAGACCCGCGAGCTGGAAGACAGCCCAGAGGTCCGCGGCATGATCCGCAAGGTGCAGCACATGGTGTCGGTCGAAGGCTGAGCCTTCACGACCCACGTGACAAATACGGGAAAGGGGGCTAACGGCCCCCTTTCTTATTCCAGAATCCAACCCGGTTTTTCAACCAGCGCGTAACAAGCGAAAGCGAGTGCATTACCATGAAGCTCAACGAACTCCGCGATAACGAAGGTGCCCGTAAGTCCAAGATGCGCGTCGGACGCGGCATCGGCTCGGGCAAGGGCAAGACCGGCGGCCGCGGCCAGAAGGGCCAGAAGAGCCGTGAGGGCGTGTCCATCGCCGGCTTCGAAGGCGGCCAGATGCCGCTCCACATGCGTCTGCCTAAGCGCGGCTTCAACAACATCTTCCGCAAGGACTTCGCAGAGGTCAACCTCGGCGCGATCCAGCTCGCGGTTGATGCCGGCAAGATCGAGGCGAACGCCACGCTCGACCACAACGCGCTCAAGGCCGCTGGCCTCGCACGCGGTGGCAAGGACGGCGTCCGCCTCCTCGCCAAGGGCGAGCTGACCACGGTCCTCTCGTTCACCGTCGACGGCGCGTCGAAGGGCGCGATCGAGGCGGTCGAGAAGATCGGCGGCAAGGTCGAGGTGATCCACTTCGTCCCCGCAGCCGAGAAGGCTGCCGCCAAGAAGGGCGTGAAGTACAAGGAGCGTGCGGCGCACAAGGCGTCGTTCAAGGCCTGAGCCGAACGAGAAAGGGGGCGGGTGCGAGAGCGCCGGCCCCTTTTTTTTATATGCCTGACCTGGCGGCTTCCTGTCGCCCGCTTTCGACCCGCCCGTTTTTCAGGACCACCCTTCCTCCGTTCGCCCTGAGCGTAGTCGAAGGGTACGTCACCTGGGGCAACGTCCTTCGACTTCGCGCAGGACGAACGGGGCAGGGGGCGACCGAGCGCCCCTCGGGCTCGCATAACGCACCTAGGCATTAGACAAGCGCGCTCCTGCGCCTATATGAGCGGCGGGGGCGGTCACAACGCTTCCCGCCTTCTTTGTTTCCAGGACGATCACACGTATGGCATCCGCAGCCGACCAGATGGCGCAAAGCGTCAGCCTGTCCAAATTCGCCAAGGCGACCGATCTCAAGAAGCGGTTGTGGTTCACGATCGGCGCCCTGATCGTCTTCCGCCTGCTCAGCTATGTTCCGTTGCCGGGTGTCGACCCGACCGCGCTGGGCCTGTTGTCGCAGCAGACACAGGGCGGCGTGCTCGACTTCTTCAACACCTTCTCGGGTGGCTCGCTCAGCCGCATGTCGCTGATCGCGCTCGGCGTGATGCCCTACATCACCGCCTCGATCGTGGTGCAGCTCGCGACCTCGCTGAGCCCCACGCTTGCCGCGATCAAGAAGGACGGCGAATCAGGCCGCAAGCGGCTGAACCAGTATACCCGCTACGGCACGGTCGGCCTGACCGCGGTGCAGGGCTATTTCATCGCCGTCGGGCTCGAGACGCTCGGCGCGAACCAGGGCATCGCCGCGGTGATCGAGCCGGGCATGACCTTCCGCATCGCGGCGGTCATCTCGCTGATCGGCGGCACGATGTTCCTGATGTGGCTCGGTGAGCAGATCACCAGCCGCGGCATCGGCAACGGCGTCTCGCTGATCATCATGGCGGGCATCGTCGCGCATCTGCCGACGACCCTGGTGAACTTGCTCGAGGGCGGCCGTTCGGGCAGCCTCGACCCGATCAAGCTGATCGGCATCATCGTCGCGGTCGTCCTCCTCGTCCTGTTCATCTGCTTCATGGAGCGCGCGCAGCGTCGCATCCTGATCCAGTATCCCAAGCGCCAGACGCAGCGCGGGATGCAGGCCGATCGCAGCCATCTGCCGCTGAAGATCAACACCGCGGGCGTCATCCCGCCGATCTTCGCCTCGTCGCTGCTGCTGATGCCGCTGACGATCTCGCAGTTCGCCGGACAGCGCGTCGCGGGTGAGTCGCAGTGGGGCGATTTCATCATCACCCTCAACCAGTATCTGCAGCACGGCAGCCCCGTGTACATGCTGCTCTACGGTGCCGGCATCATCTTCTTCTCGTTCTTCTACACCGCGATCGTCTTCAATCCCGAAGAGACGGCGGACAATCTGAAGCGGCATGGCGGGTTCATCCCCGGCATCCGTCCGGGCAAGAACACCGAGAACTATTTCGATTACGTACTGACGCGCATCACCGTCATCGGTGCCGCCTATCTGACGATCATCTGCCTGCTGCCCGAATATCTGGTCACGGCGCTGTCGATCCCCTTCTATCTCGGCGGCACAAGCCTGCTGATCGTCGTCAACGTGACGATGGATACGGTGACACAGATCCAGAGCCATCTGCTCGCGCATCAATATGGCGATCTGATCAAGAAGGCGAAGCTGAAGGGCGGTCGACTTCGCTAAGTTGCGGGGTTACCGGTTTATAATCCTGCACGAACGAGGGGAGTGCGTTTCGTGAATATCATCCTTCTTGGCCCGCCAGGCGCGGGCAAGGGCACGCAGGCCGCGACGCTCGTGGCCGAACGCGGCATGGTCCAGCTGTCCACCGGCGACATGCTGCGCGCTGCGGTCGCCTCGGAATCGCCCGTCGGCCTTCAGGCGAAAGCCGTGATGGCGGCCGGCGGCCTGGTGAGCGACGACATCGTGTCGGGCATCATCGGCGAGCGGCTCGACCAGCCCGATACCGCAAACGGCGTGATCTTCGACGGCTATCCGCGCACCGCGGCCCAGGCCGAGGCGCTCGACGGGCTGCTCGCAGCCCGGGGCCGTACGCTCGACTATGTGATCGAGCTTGGTGTCGACGAAGCCGCACTGATCGACCGCGTGGTTGGCCGGTACACCTGCGCGAACTGCGGCGCCGGCTATCACGACCGGTTCAAGCAGCCGGCGGTTGCCGGGGTCTGCGACGTGTGTGGCTCGACCGAGTTCAAGCGCCGTCCCGACGACAATGCCGAAACCGTCAAGACGCGGATGGCCGAATATCGCGCCAAGACCGCGCCGATCCTGCCGATCTACGATGCGCGTGGTCTCGTGCGCCGCGTCGACGGGATGGCGGACATCGGCCATGTCGGCGTCGCGATTGCGGCGATCCTCGACGACCACTGATTAGACGATCACCGACCCTAACATGACAGGTTTGTCATGTTCGGGTCATCCCCCTGTCGAGTGCCCGATCCTAAGAGACACGTGTCGCCCGAAAGAGCGGCGCGAGTTTCCAGAGATCGGTGCCCGTCACTCCCGGGGGTACCGTGGGGGCCGGCGGGAAGTGATTTCCGCCGGCCTTTCCGTTATGGGATAGGGGAAAGCGATGACGCCGTGAACCGCAAGATCCTGATAGTCGAAGATGATGTGTCCACCGCGAGCTATCTCGCAAAGGGACTGACCGAAGCGGGCTACGCCGTCGAGACCTGTGGCGATGGGCGTGACGGACTGTTTCTTGCCAGCGAGGGGATCTTCGACCTCATCATCGCCGACCGGATGCTGCCAGGGCTCGACGGCCTCGCCATGGTCAGCGCGGTCCGCGCGGCCGGCATCGTCACCCCGGTCCTCATCCTTTCCGCGCTCGCGGCGGTCGATCACCGGGTCGACGGGCTGAAGGCCGGGGCCGACGACTATCTCTGCAAGCCCTTCTCGTTCGCGGAACTGTCGGCGCGCGTCGAGGCGCTGGTGCGCCGGTCGGACCGCCTCGCGAGCGATCCGCAAAAGACCAAGCTGTCGGTCGGCGATCTCGAGATCGACCTGCTTTCACGCGTCGTGTCGCGCGGCGGGCACACGATCCCGCTGGGTGCGCGCGAATTCAACCTGCTCGAATTCCTCGCCCGGCATGCGGGGCAGGTCGTGACGCGGACGATGATGCTCGAGAAGATCTGGAACTATCACTTTGACCCAGGATCTAACGTCGTCGACGTTCATATCGGGCGGTTGCGGCGCAAGCTCGAGGACGGGTTCCCGACGCCGATCCTCCATACGGTACGCGGGGCAGGATACCGGCTCGCCGTGGAGGGCTGAACCGCGATGCGGTTGTCGGTCACCGCGCGGATCGCGCTGCTCGCGATCATGCTGTCGCTGGTGTCCAACCTCGCGCTGATCGGCTTCGTCTGGAAACAGACCAGCGCCGATGCGATCGATGCGATCCGGCGCGAGACCACCGAACAGTCTGATGCGCTGCGCACCGTCTGGCAGGTCGGCGGTATTCCCGAACTGCGCCAGGCGATCGGCGAGGCGGTCAGCCCCGGCGACGTCTCGCTGGTACTCGCGCTCGTCGACGCGGACGGACGTACCGTCCAGGGAGTCGCGCCTGCGCGGCTGACCGTGCCGCTGCGGATGACCCGCTTCAGGATCGCCCGGCTTGGCGACGACGCGTTGTGGAATGCGCGCGAGACGGGGTACGCCCTGTATCCTATCGGCCGGCAATGGCTGCTGACGGGCCGCAATCTCGACCTGATCGCGGCGGAGGAACGTGCGATGGAGCGCGCGCTGGCCTTCGCCATCACCCTCTCGCTCGCGCTCGGCATCGTCGGGGGGCTCGTGCTCGCGCGCTATGTCGGTCGGCGTCTCGACGGGATAGCGAGTGTCGTCGAGGCCGCGGGCGAGGGTGACCTGTCACGCCGGGTGGCCGTGGTCGCGGGTGGCGGTGACGCGTTCGACCGGCTGGCCGCGCGGCTGAACGTCATGCTCAGCAAGCTTGAGGGGGTGATGGCCGAGCTGCGCGTCGTGACCGACAGCCTGGCCCATGACCTGCGCTCGCCGTTGGCACGGTTGCGGACCAAGACCGAGCAGGCGGTGCTGATCGCGGACCCCGACGCGCGTGAAGTGGCATTGGGCGGGCTGCTGACGGAAACCGACCTCGTCATGCGGATGCTGACGATGGTGATCGAGATCAGCCGGTCTGGATCGGTGTCGCGCGACCGGTTCATCCAGGTGTCGCCTGCGAATCTGCTCGAGGAGATCGGTGAGCTCTATGCCCCGGTCGCCGAGGATGCGGGCCTGAGCTTCGTCGTGGCGATTGACGATCGGCCTCCGGCCATGGCGTTGCACCGCGAACTGCTGAGCCAGGCGATCACCAACATGATCGACAACGCGCTGCGGCATGGGGCCAGTGGTGGCACGGTAACGCTGCGCCTGATCGAGCGCGGTGACGGCGTCGTGATCCAGGTCGAGGATCGCGGGCCAGGGATCGCGGTGGCGGACCGTGCACAGGCGCTCAAGCGATTCGGGCGGCTCGACAGCGCACGCACGACCCCGGGGGCGGGGCTGGGCATGGCGCTGGTCGAGGCGGTCGCGCGGCTGCATGACGGGCGGTTCGAACTGGGTGACAATGCGCCCGGCCTCGTCGCGCGGATCGTCCTGCCGGTCTGACCGCGCGCGGGGATGGCTTTGTGCGTGCGGACGCGGCAAGAGGCGGCCGATGGACGCACTTTCGCTTTTCGGGCTTGCCGCGGTCTCCTTCACCCTGCTGTGCTATGCCAAGGAATCGGGATCGCATTGGTGGACGTTCGGCTTCGCCGTTGGATGCCTGTTCGGATCGGCCTATGGCTTCCTGCAGGGGGCATGGCCGTTCGGTCTGGTCGAGCTGATCTGGTTCGTCGTCGCGCTGCGGCGCTGGATCGTGATGCGACGGGTGGCCGAGCCCCGGCCCTGACGCGGTCGCACTTTACGCATCGCAGGGGCGCATCACGCGGGCGGCGGAACCCGCGGCTTGACAGTTCGTTAGCGCGCGCCTAATTCGACCTCCCCGATACGACGGTTCCCGGCGGCGCTCTTTTGCGTTCGCCGTTATCGTGCGTTTCGGATCATCGCTAGGAGATGAGGGCCGTGCAGCCATGCCGGACCTCGTGGAGCAGGAGAACCAAGTTCATGGCACGTATCGCGGGTGTTAATATCCCGACCAACAAGCGCGTGGTAATCGCGCTGACCTATATTCACGGCATCGGTTCGACCAAGGCCAAGGAAATCGTCGCGAAGCTCGGCATTGCCGACACCGCACGAGTCCAGGACCTGACCGACCAGGAAGTGCTGCATATCCGTGAGGCGATCGACGCCGACTACACGGTCGAAGGCGATCTGCGTCGCCAGGTGTCGATGAACATCAAGCGCCTGATGGATCTCGCCTGCTATCGTGGTCTTCGTCACCGCAAGGGCCTGCCGGTCCGCGGCCAGCGTACGCACACCAATGCGCGCACCCGCAAGGGCAAGGCCAAGCCGATCGCCGGCAAGAAGAAGTAATCCGACTCAACACCGGATTACTCCGCCGGCGCTGGTCCCGAGGGACCGCCCGGCGTCACGCAGATACAGGTCAGGAAATACACCATGGCACGCGAACCTCAGCGCATTAAGCGGCGCGAGCGCAAGAACATCACCTCTGGCGTCGCACACGTGAATGCCAGCTTCAACAACACCATGATCACGATCACCGATGCCCAGGGCAACGCGATCTCGTGGTCGTCGGCCGGCGCAATGGGCTTCAAGGGCTCGCGCAAGTCGACTCCGTACGCGGCGCAGGTCGCAGCGGAAGACGCCGGCAAGAAGGCCGCCGAGCACGGCGTCCGGACGATCGAAGTCGAAGTGAAGGGCCCCGGTTCGGGCCGCGAGTCGGCACTGCGTGCGCTGCAGGCGGTCGGTTTCCAGATCACGTCGATCCGCGACGTGACCTCGATCCCGCACAACGGCGTTCGTCCTTCGAAGCGTCGTCGCGTCTGATTTCTCCGACGTTGCCCGTGCGCGGTTGATCGCGCGGCACGGGTGCATATTCATGGCCGGTGGACGTCCTGTCCGCCGGCCCCCAAATTAGGGGAAGCAAGTGTCTGTCAACGCAAAGAACTGGCAGGAACTCAAGAAGCCCAGCGGCCTGGAGAAAAAGGCCGGTGGCGACACCAAGCGCAAGGCGACCTTCATCGCCGAGCCGCTTGAGCGTGGCTTCGGCCTGACGCTCGGCAACGCGCTGCGTCGCGTGTTGCTTTCGTCGCTGCAGGGCGCGGCCGTGACCTCGATCAAGATCGAGAACGTGCTGCATGAGTTCTCGTCTCTGGCCGGCGTCCGCGAGGACGTGACCGACATCGTCCTCAACGTGAAGCAGATTGCGATCCGCATGCAGGGCGAGGGGCCCAAGCGCCTCCAGCTCTCGGCAACGGGTCCGGGTGAAGTCAAGGCTGGCGACATCGCCGTCTCGGGCGACATCGAGATCATGAACAAGGATCTCGTGATCTGCCACCTCGATGAGGGTGCAACGCTCAACATGGAGCTGACCGCCGACATCGGTAAGGGTTACGTGCCCGCGACCGCAAACCGCCCGGCCGACGCGCCGATCGGTCTGATCCCGGTCGATGCGCTCTACTCGCCGGTACGTCAGGTTTCGTACAAGGTCGACCCGACCCGCGTCGGTCAGGACCTGGATTACGACAAGCTGACGCTGACGATCGAAACCGACGGCACGATCACCCCGGAAGACGCAGTCGGCTATGCCGGTCGCATTCTCCAGGACCAGCTCGCGCTGTTCGTGCACTTCGACGATTCGTCGGTCACCCGTTCGTCGGCCCCGATCGGCCAGGCAGCACCCGCTGCCGGTGGTGCGGAGCCCGCAGGCGACACGCAGCAGATCAATCGGTACCTTCTCAAGAAGGTCGACGAGCTCGAGCTGTCGGTGCGTTCGGCGAACTGCCTCAAGAACGACAACATCATCTATATCGGCGATCTGGTCGGAAAGACCGAAGCCGAGATGCTGCGCACGCCTAACTTCGGCCGCAAGTCCTTGAACGAGATCAAGGAAGTGCTGTCGTCGATGGGTCTTCGCCTGGGCATGGAAATCCCGGGCTGGCCGCCTGAGAACATCGAAGAGATGGCCAAGAAGCTCGAGCAGGAAATCATGGGCTGAATGCGAAGCCGTCCGTTATCCTAACTCAAGGCAGGATGACGAACGGCACCGTATTCTACCCTGGATCCCAGCCTTCGCTGGGATGACGGATAATCGGGTGGGCCGCCGTCCCCACCAGCTCCCGGGTACCTCATACGGCCCCTGAACGAACGAAAAGGTATTAAACATGCGCCATCGCGTAGGCGGCCGTAAGCTTCAACGGACCTCGGCCCACCGTCTTGCTCTGTTCCGCAACATGAGCGCCGCGCTCATCAAGCACGAGCAGATCACCACCACCGTCGCCAAGGCGAAGGAACTGCGTCCCTACATCGAGAAGCTGATCACGCTCGCGAAGAAGGGTGGCCTGTCCAACCGTCGTCTCGCGCACGGCAAGCTGCTCGACGATGCACAGCTGGTGAAGCTGTTCGACGTTCTGGCGACCCGCTATGCGGATCGCAACGGCGGCTATACCCGCGTCATCAAGGCTGGCATCCGCATGTCGGACGCCTCGCCGATGGCGGTCATCGAGTTCGTCGACCGCGACGTCTCGGCGAAGGGCCAGGATTCGGGTCCGGTGATGTCGGACGAGGATTACAACGAAGCGGCATAATCCCCGCCTCTCGTTAGTCGAATTGCAGGCCGCGTTTCCCATCCGGGAGGCGCGGCCTCTTTCGTTACGGGTCCCATCCGGCTATGCGCCCGACATGGAGCACCCAGACAGCATTCTCATCGTCGATTTCGGCAGCCAGGTAACCCAGCTGATCGCCCGCCGCGTGCGCGAGGCGGGCGTCTATAGCGAGATCGCCCCCTTCCAGTCCGCCGCGGCCGCGTTCGAACGGATGCAGCCAAAGGGGATCATCCTGTCGGGTGGCCCCGCCTCGGTCACGACCGAGAACAGCCCCCGGGTGCCGCAGCATTTCTTCGAGGCGGGGATCCCGATCCTCGGCATCTGCTACGGCCAGCAGGTCATGTCCGCACAGCTCGGCGGCAACGTGATCGTCTCGGGTGACGGCGGCGAATTCGGCAGCGCGTTCGTCGAGGTGAAGTCGCCTTGCGCGTTGTTCGACGGGCTGTGGGCCGAGGGCGAGCGGCATCAGGTCTGGATGAGCCATGGCGACAAGGTCGACGCGATCCCGCCGGGCTTCACCCCCGTCGCGGTGTCGACCGGTGCCCCCTATGCGATCGTCGCCGACGAGGCGCGGCGCTTCTACGGCGTGCAGTTCCATCCCGAGGTCGTCCACACGCCCGACGGCGGCAAGCTGATCGCGAACTTCGCGCGGCACGTCTGCGGGCTCAGCGGCGACTGGACGATGGCCGAGTTCCGCGAGACCAAGATCGCCGAGATCCGCGCGCAGGTCGGCACGGGCCGCGTCATCTGCGGCCTGTCGGGCGGCGTCGATTCGGCGGTGGCGGCGGTGCTGATCCATGAGGCGATCGGCGAGCAGCTCACCTGCGTCTATGTCGACCACGGGCTGATGCGCGCGGGCGAGAGCGAGCAGGTCGTCAGCCTGTTCCGCGGTGCCTACAACATCCCGCTGATCCATGTGAACGTGGAGGAGCTGTTCCTCAGCGGTCTCGCGGGCATCACCGACCCTGAGCTGAAGCGCAAGTTCATCGGCAAGACCTTCATCGACGTGTTCGATGCCGAGGCCAAGAAGCTGGGCGGGGCGGAGTTCCTGGCTCAGGGAACGCTCTATCCCGACGTGATCGAGAGCGTCAGCTTTACGGGCGGGCCATCGGTGACGATCAAGAGCCACCACAATGTCGGTGGTCTCCCTGAGCGCATGAACATGAAGCTCGTCGAGCCCTTGCGCGAGCTGTTCAAGGACGAGGTCCGCGTGCTGGGTCGCGAGCTCGGGCTGCCGGAGATCTTCGTCGGGCGCCACCCGTTCCCCGGACCCGGCCTCGCGATCCGCATCCCCGGCGAAGTTACCAAGGAACGCTGCGACATCCTGCGCAAGGCGGATGCGATCTATCTCGAGGAGATCCGCAATGCGGGGCTCTACGACACGATCTGGCAGGCGTTCGCGGTGCTCTTGCCCGTGCGCAGCGTGGGCGTGATGGGCGACGGTCGAACCTACGACAACGTCCTCGCCCTGCGCGCGGTGACGTCGACCGACGGGATGACCGCGCAGGCGTTCCAGTTCCCTGGCGACTTCCTGCCGCGCGTGGCGACCCGGATCATCAACGAGGTCAAGGGCATCAACCGCGTCACCTACGACTATACGTCGAAGCCGCCCGGCACGATCGAGTGGGAGTGAGCCCCATGGGCGGCGTGCGCCTCTTCGCCTGAGCGGTTTCCCCGATTGCAGGATGGGCGCGGGTGTTCCATTCCCTCGTAGACAAGCAGGACCGGGGGAGAGCGGTGATGAGCATGCAGAGGGCGTCGACGACGCTGGCGATCGCGATGACGTGTGTTGCCGCGATGGTCCCGGGCACAGGCGCGGCGCAGGGCGTGACGCCCGCGGTCCAGGTCGAGGGCGGTTCGGTGACCGGCACGACGGCCGCAGGCGTCGCAGTCTTCAAGGGCATACCCTTTGCAGCGCCGCCGGTCGGCCCCTTGCGGTGGCGGGCGCCGGAGCCGGTGCAGACATGGTCGGGCGTGCGCGCGGCGGACCGTTTCGGACATGACTGCATGCAGCTGCCCTTTCCGAGCGACGCCGCGCCGCTCGGCACGACGCCGGCGGAGGATTGTCTCGTCCTCAACGTCTGGCGTCCGGCGGCGTCAGGGGCACCGAAACCCGTGCTGGTCTGGATCTATGGCGGCGGGTTCGTGAATGGCGGATCGTCGCCTGCGGTCTATGACGGGTCGGCGTTCGCACGGCAGGACGTCGTGTTCGTCAGCTTCAACTACCGGCTCGGACGGTTCGGCTTCTTCGCGCACCCCGCGCTGAGCGCGGCGAACGAGGGACCGCTCGGCAACTATGCGCTGCTCGACCAGATCGCGGCGTTGCAATGGGTGCGGTCGAACATCGCGAAATTCGGGGGCGATCCGGCGCAGGTCACGCTGATGGGTGAATCGGCAGGGGGCGCTTCGGTGTTGAACCTGATGGCATCGCCGATGGCAAAGGGCCTGTTCGCGCGCGCGATCGTGATGTCGGGCGGCGGGCGCACGCTGATCGGTGGCGTGCCGCTTCGCAGTGAGGCGGGCGGCAGGCCTTCGGCCGAGACGATCGGCGTCAACTTTGCGACGACTCAGGCCATTACGGGACAGTCTGCGGCGGAAACGCTCGCGGCGCTTCGCGCATTGCCCGCCGAGCAGGTGCGCGGCGACTTGAACCTTGCCTATCGGGGCCCGGTGGATGTGCCGACCTATGCGGGCGGACCGATCGTCGATGGCCGCGTCGTGGTCGGCACGACCGACGGGGCGATGCGGCGGGGGACCGCGATGGCGGTACCGATGATGGTCGGGACCACCGATGCGGATATCGCGGGCTTTGGCGAGACGTCCAAGGAGGGGCTGTTCGCCAGCTTCGGTGCGCAGGCCGACGCCGCCCGCGCCGCCTATGATCCCGCGGGCACGCAGGAGCTTGCCGCGATCGGTCCCGAGGTGGGACGCGACCGCCTGATGCACGAACCCGCGCGGCTCGTCGCGCAGCAGACGCAGCGCGTGGGCCAGCCCGCCTATCTCTATCGCTTCGGCTATGTCGCGCAGTCGATGCGCAAGGACTGGTCGGGCGCACCGCATGCCACGGACATCCCGTATTTCTTCGACACGGTTGCCGCGAAATACGGCGCGGCGCTGACCCCGCAGGACGCCCGCGCCGCGCAGCTCGCCAACCGCTATGTCGTCAATTTCGTGCGGAAGGGCGATCCCAATGGTTCAGAACTGCCGCGCTGGCCGGCCTTCGACGCACGCCGGGGCGCCGTGCAGCTGCTGCAGGCCGATGCGAGCGCGATCAACGGCGTGGATCCGCTCAAGGCCCGGCTGGATGCGGTACAGGGGGCCGCCGACGCCGTGGCAGCAGGTCCCGAACGGCACTGACGCACGCCGCGCAGCGCTCACGCACATAGGTCGTGCGTCCGTGTCTTCTTTCGCTTTCTGAAGGAATCGGCCCGCTCGAGAAAAGGGGATAACTCGTGCGGGCCGCAGTCCAGCGCCGACGCTGCTGTCTTGGGGAAGCGCGTCGGACAGATCGGATATGGGCGGAATGCCGCGATGTATCAAGACTTTTGAAAGGAAGTTGTGCCGACCGATTGCGGGACAAACCTGGAGATCGAATTGCGATTCGGCGATCCCGATTGCGCTGTGTGTGGTCTGCACCGAACGATGCCGACCAAGCGGGGAGGGATGGTGCTGCGCGCCCCGCCGGCCCGTGTGACTGAAAACTGGCGGGGCG
>NZ_JPJC01000016.1:0-14025 GCF_000733135.1 Sphingomonas sp. FUKUSWIS1 | reverse complement strand
CCCACCCCACCCCACCCCACCCCACCCCGGCGCAGGCCGGGGCCCAGTTGGGAAGGCCGGAGTAACGGAGCGCCGTCTTGCGTTACCACCGTCCCCCAGCTGGACCCCGGCCTTCGCCGGGGTGGTGGCACTTGGAGTAAGCGCGCCCCTCCCCCAGTCCCCGTTTCCCGCGAACGCGGGGGTCCAGGGTCTCGGGCGGTGATCGTGGTTCAGCTGGGCCCCCGCATCCGCGGGGGAACACCCGCCCCCCCCCACCGACCCAAATCCGAAACACAGCGTTGGCATAACGTCATTTGACGCGCTCCCTCCGCTCGGCCAGCATCGCGCGTTCAACAGGAGACCCCGCATGCGCCTAGCCCTAGCCACCATCCTCGCCCTCACCGCCGCTCCCGTATTGGCGCAGACTGCCGCCGTCCCCGGCGCCCCCGTCAAGGCGCGTGTCGCCGCGGGTACCTATGCGGTCGATGCCAACCACACGCAGGTGACGTGGCAGCTCAACCATATGGGCTTCTCGATGCTCGAGGGGCAGATCGGCGCATCGGGTGGCAGCATCACGATCGATCCGGCGAAGCCCAACGCGACCAAGGTCGAGGTCAATTTCGCGATCGACCAGCTGTCGGTCACGTCCGCGCCGTTCGCGGGCCATCTGAAGTCGAAAGACTTTTTCGACGCCGCGACCTACCCGACCGCCAAGTTCGTCTCGACCAAGGTCGTCGCGACCGGCGACAAGGCGACCATCACCGGTGATCTTACACTCAAGGGCGTCACCAAGCCGGTCGTGCTGCAGGCGACGTTCGTCGGTGCGGGCGCGAATCCGATGAACAAGAAGCTGAACTTCGGCTTCCGCGCGACGACCTCGATCAAGCGCAGCGACTTCAACATCGGCGCCTACGCTCCCGTCGTGTCGGACAAGGTCGACCTGACGATCAACGCGGCATTCGCTGCGCAATAATACGTACGCCGACCCTATCGCGCTGGACATTTACCGTGTCCGCGCGATAGGGAAGACGCAATGTCTCACGGTCGCCTTCTGCTGCTTCGACTTACGCGCCCTTAGGCGCGCCGATCGTTTGCGTGGTGGCCAGCCCCCGCGCCTCGCGCCTAAGGGCTGACCCGAACGCTCCCGATCACGAGAGACACGAGCCATGCTGCGCGACCCATCGACCAAATACCGACCCTTCCCGCAAATCGACCTGCACGACCGCCAATGGCCGTCCAAGACGATCGTCAAGCCGCCGCGCTGGCTGTCGACCGATCTTCGCGACGGCAATCAGGCGCTGATCGACCCGATGGATGCCGAGAAGAAGACGCGCTTCTTCGACCTGCTCTGCAAGGTCGGGCTGAAGGAGATCGAGGTCGGCTTTCCAAGCGCGGGCGCGACCGAGTTCGATTTCATCTCAGGGCTCGTGAAGACCGGCCGCATCCCCGACGACGTGTCGATCCAGGTGCTGACCCAGTCGCGCCGCGACCTGATCGAGACGAGCTTCGCCAGCCTCGTCGGCGCGAAGACCGCGATCGTCCACCTCTACAACGCGGTGTCGCCGGCATGGCGCAAGATCGTGTTCGGCATGGACCGCGCGCAGGTGAAGCAGATCGCGATCGACGGCGCCAAGGTGCTGCGCGACGAGGCCGCCAAGCAACCGAACGTCCGCTGGCAGTTCGAATATTCCCCTGAGACCTTCTCGACCGCCGAGCTCGAGTTCAGCCTCGAGGTCTGTGAGGCGGTGATGGACGTCCTGATGCCGACGCCGGACAATCCGATCATCTTCAACCTGCCCGCCACCGTCGAGTGCGCGACGCCGAACATCTATGCCGACCAGATCGAGTGGTTCGGCCGCCATATCCGCAACCGCGATTCAGTCGCAATCAGCCTGCACACGCACAACGACCGCGGCACCGGCGTCGCCGCCGCCGAACTCGGCATGATGGCGGGCGCGGACCGGGTCGAGGGCTGCCTGCTCGGCAATGGCGAGCGCACCGGCAATTGCGATCTCGTGACCGTCGCGCTCAACATGTACACGCAAGGGGTGGATCCGAAGCTCGACCTGTCGGACATCGACGCGGTCGTGAACACGGTCAACTACTGCACCAACATCCCCGTCCATCCGCGCACGCCCTACGCGGGCGACCTCGTCTTCACGGCGTTTTCTGGCAGCCATCAGGACGCGATCAAGAAGGGGTTTGCCGCGCAGGAGGCGAAGAACGACACATTGTGGGAGGTGCCGTATCTGCCGATCGACCCCGCCGACCTCGGCCGCAGCTACGAGGCGGTGATCCGCGTCAATTCGCAGTCGGGCAAGGGCGGCGTCGCCTGGGTGATCGAGCAGGACAAGGGGCTGAAGCTGCCCAAGCGGTTGCAGGCCGATTTCAGCCGTCACGTCCAGGCCTATGCCGACGAGACGAGCCGCGAACTGAATGCGGCCGATATCTGGCAGCTGTTCGAGCGGACCTATCTGCCGCACGCCGACGACCGCGTGGAGCTCCGCGACTATGAGGAAAGCGGCACCGCGGGGCAGCGCGTCTTTATCGGCCGCGTCGCGATCGATGGCGAGGAACGGTCTATCTCGGGCCGCGGTAACGGACTGATCTCGGGCGTGATCGCGGCGATCGCAGAGTCGACCGGGCCGACGCTCGATGTGGTGGACTATAACGAGCATGCGATCGGTCATGGTGCGGACGCGCAGGCGGCGGCCTATGTCGAATGCCGGACCGCGGCGGGCAAGACGGTGTTCGGCGTCGGCATGGACACCGACATCGCCACCGCCTCGGTTCGCGCCGTCCTCAGCGCCGCCAACCGCGCCTGACGCCCGGAAGGGCGGCCACCGGCAGGGCCAGTGGCCGTTCTTTCAGGCGAGCTTCGCCAGCAGCGCCTGTGCCGCCTTTTCCGACGATGCGGGGTTCTGCCCGGTGATCAGCAGGCCATCCTCGACAACATGAACGCCCCAGTCGGCGGTCTTCGAATATTTGCCACCCTGCTGCGCGAGCATGTCCTCGACAAGGAACGGCACGATATCGCTGAGCCCGACCGCGGCCTCTTCGCTGTTGGTGAAGCCGGTGACCGTCTTCCCCTTCACCAGCGGCGAGCCATCGGCCGCCTTCACGTCGCGCAACACGCCGGGCGCATGACAGACCAGCGCGACGGGCTTGCCCGCGCCGATGGTCGTCTCGATCAGCGCGATCGACGCCGGGTCGTTGGCGAGATCCCAGAGCGGGCCGTGACCGCCTGGATAGAACACCGCGTCGAAGTCGGCGATCTTCATCTCGGACAGTTTCCGCGTGTCGGCGAGCGCCGCGCTGGCCTCCGCGTCGCCCTCGAACCGGCGCGTCGCATCGGTCTGCGCGTCGGGCTTCGCGCTGCTCGGATCGAGCGGCGGCTGGCCACCGGCCGGCGAGGCGAGCGTGATGGTCGCGCCGGCATCCTTGAACACATAATAGGGCGCGGCAAGCTCCTCGAGCCAGAAGCCGGTCTTGCGGCCGGTATCGCCGAGATCGGCATGCGAGGTGAGAACGACGAGAATGTTCACCATAAGTCTCCGGATGCGTGGGTTATGGGCAGGGAACGAGCCGGCTGCAGGATCGGCGCCGCTCACGGGCACCAAATGCGCCCGGTCGTGGGACTATCGCCTCCACTAGATCACGCGTTCGCGCACGATCCGGCACCCGATCGCGGCATCGGGGTAGATGTCGGTCTTCATCGTCTCGACCTCGACCCGCCTCACCCGCGCGTCACCCAGGCACAGCGCCGCGATCGCCTCGCACAGCGTCTCCTGCAACGCGAACGGACGCTCCGCCGCCATTGCCAGGATCCCGGCACGGACGAAGTCGTAATCGAGCACCTCGCCGATCGCGTCCTCGCCAAGCGGCCCCGGATATACGACCGTCATCTCGACCGAGACGACGACGCGCTGCGGTGCCACCTCGTGCGGATAAATGCCCAGCCGCATCATCACCTCGAGCCCGTCGAGGATCGTCGTGAACTCAGCCATTGCGCTCCCCATGATGCCGGTCGAACATCACGTCGCCGTCGCGCGCCAGAAACCGCTGCCCGCAATCGACGAACAGATTCTGTCCGGTCACGCCCTTCGCACCCAGCAACCACGCGACCGCATCGGCGACCGCCTTCGCCCCGACCGGGCGCTGGAGCAGGTTGTCGCTCGCCACTGCCTCGAATTCCGCGTCGGTCTGGTCGCCGCTCGGCAGGGTCAGCCCTGGCGAGACCGCGTTGACGCTGATCCGGGGCCCCAGCGCCTGCGCCAGCATCACCGTCGCCCCCTCCAGCGCGATCTTGCCGCAGCTATAGGAGAAGAAGTCGGGGTTGAGGTTGGCGACCTTCTGGTCGAGCAGATTGACGATCGCGCCGTCACGGACATCCTCCTGCGACGCCAGCGCCGAGGCGAGCAGCACCGGCGCGCCGCAGTTGATCGCAGCGAGCTCGGCGAACAGCGCAGGATCAACCGCGGGCGGTCGATCGAACGCGAACTTCGATGCGCAATTGACCAGCCCGTCGATCGGACCGCCGATCGCGCCCCGCGCCGCCGCGAATAGATCGCCGACCCCGCGCAGATTGCTCAGATCGCCCTCGACCGCCGCCGCACGGCCGCCGCTCGCGACGATCTCGTCGACCAGCGCATCGGCTTCCTCGGGCGAGTGCCCCTGATGCACGACCACCGCATGCCCGTCCGCCGCCAGCCGCCGGACGATCGCGGCGCCCAAGCGCTTCGCCCCGCCGGTGACCAGGACGGTTCGGATCATGCGCGCGCGCCCATCAGCGACAGCACCTCCTTGCGGCTGCGCTCATCCTCGCGGAACACGCCCATCATCCGGCTGGTGACCATCGTCACCCCCGGCGTCCGCACGCCGCGCGCAGCCATGCAGGCATGCGTCGCCTCGATCACGACCGCGACGCCCTGTGGCTTCAGCTGCTCCCAGATGCAGTCGGCCACTTCCGCGGTCAGCCGCTCCTGCACCTGCAACCGGCGGGCAAAGCCGTGCAGGACGCGCGCCAGCTTCGAGATGCCGACGACATGGTTGCGCGGCAGATAGGCGATGTGCGCCTTGCCGATGATCGGTGCCATGTGATGCTCGCAGTGCGACTGGAACGGGATATCCTTCAGCAGGACGATCTCGTCATAGCCGCCGACTTCCTCGAACACGCGTTCGAGATGCCGCGCCGGATCGTCGCCATAGCCCGCGCAATATTCCTTCCACGCGCGCGCGACCCGGCGCGGGGTGTCGACCAGCCCTTCGCGCGTCGGATCGTCGCCGGTCCAGCGGATCAGCGTCCGGATCGCCGCCTCGACCTCCTGCGGAACGATCAGCTTGCCATCCGGGCCGACGGCTGGCTCGGCATCGGCAAAAGGCGTTTCGGCGATCATCACAGCGCTCCATCATTCCGCCGCAGGCCGGCGTGCAAGGTCCTCGGTACGAAAGCCCGACCGAGGTATCATAATATCGACAATATCGCAGCGGACTCCCGCCCGCCGCGCGCCATGCGGCCGTCCGCGGCCCGAACACAAGGGCCGCATCATATCGCTTGCGTTACGGCGTGTCAGGCACGCCGCAGCCGTTCCGCATGCCAGGCGACATGATCCGGCATGAAGGTCGATATGAAGTTATAGCTATGGTCGTATCCCGGCTGCATCCGCAACGTCAGCTCGATCCCCGCCGCCGCGCACGCCTCCGCCAGCAGCGCCGGCTTCAGCTGTTCGTCGAGGAAGCCGTCGGCCTCCCCCTGATCGACGAGGATGTCGGCGACCCGCGCGCCATCGGCGATCAGCGCACAGGCGTCGTAGGCACGCCAGTCGGCACGGTCGGGCCCCAGATACCCCGTCAGCGCCTTCTCACCCCAGGGGCAGTGCAGCGGCGCGACGATCGGCGCGAAGGCCGACACGCTGCGGAACCGGTCGGGATTGCGCAGCGCGATCGTCAGCGCGCCGTGCCCGCCCATCGAATGCCCGGTGATCCCCTGCCGCGTCATGTCCGCCATCGGAAATTCCGCCGCGATCAGCGCGGGGAGTTCGTCCTCGACATAGCGCTTCATGTTGAAGTTCGCCGCCCAGGGCTGCTCGGTCGCATCGACGTAGAAGCCCGCGCCCTGGCCGAAATCATAGGCGTCGTCGTCGGGAACCCCCTCTCCGCGCGGACTCGTGTCGGGCGCGATCAGGATCACGCCGTGTTCGGCACAGGCGCGGCGATACTCGCCCTTGTCCATGACATTGGCATGCGTGCAGGTCAGCCCCGACAGGAACCACAGAACCGGCAAGCGCGCATCCGGCGCGTGCGGCGGGATATAGACGGCAAAGGTCATGTCGGTGCCGGTCGCGGTCGACGCGTGGCGATAGACGCCCTGCGTGCCGCCGAACGCCGTGCTGGTCGATAGCGTCTCCATCACGCGACCCGATGAGCGGCGCAGAGCTTGTTGCCCGACGGGTCGCGCAGATACGCCAGATACAGGGTGCGACCCGCGGTGCCGTGCCGGACGCCGGGCGGATCCTCGCAGGCGGTGCCGCCGTGCGCGAGCCCCGCGGCATGCCAGGCGTCCGCCGCCTCGGGCGAGGCCGCGACGAACCCCATCGTGCTGCCATTGCCGTGCGTGGCCGGCTGCCCGTCGATCGGCGGCGTGACGAGGAAGCGGCCGCCGGCGTGCGCGTACACGATCCGGCCCCATTCATCGATTACGCCTTCGGGCACGCCGAGTGCGCCCAGTGCGGCGTCGTAGAACGCCTTCGACGCCGCGATATCATTGGCACCCAACATGATGTGGCTGAACATATTTCCCCCTCAGTAGATCACGACGGAGCGGATGCTCTCGCCGGCGTGCATCAGGTCGAACCCCTTGTTGATCTCGTCGAGCGTCAGGCGGTGCGTGATCATCGGGTCGATCTCGATCTTGCCGTCCATATACCAGTCGACGATCTTGGGCGTGTCCGTACGTCCACGCGCACCGCCGAACGCGGTCCCGCGCCAGTTGCGCCCGGTGACGAGCTGGAACGGCCGCGTGCTGATCTCCTTGCCCGCCTCGGCCACGCCGATCACGATCGAGGTGCCCCAGCCGCGATGACAGGCCTCGAGCGCCTGGCGCATGACGGTCGTGTTGCCAGTCGCGTCGAACGTGTAATCCGCGCCGCCGTCGGTCAAAGCGACGATATGCTGGACGATGTCGCCCACATCCTTCGGGTTGGCGAAATGCGTCATGCCGAAGCGGCGACCCCATTCCTCGCGGTCGGGATTGATGTCGACGCCGACGATCATCCCTGCGCCCGCCAGTCGCGCGCCCTGGATCACGTTCAGCCCGATCCCGCCGAGCCCGAACACGACGACGGTATCGCCGGGCTGGACCTTCGCGGTGTGGACGACCGCGCCGACACCCGTCGTCACGCCGCAACCGACATAGCAGGAGGTGTCGAACGGCGCGTCGGGGCGGATCTTGGCCAGTGCGATCTCGGGCAGCACGGTGAAGTTCGAAAAGGTCGAGCAGCCCATGTAATGGAAGATCGGCTGGCCCTTGTAGCTGAACCGCGTCGTGCCGTCGGGCATCAGCCCTTTCCCCTGCGTCGCGCGGATCGCGGTGCACAGATTGGTTTTCTGGCTCAGGCACGACTTACACTGGCGGCATTCGGGGGTGTAGAGCGGGATGACGTGATCGCCGACCGCGACGCTGGTGACGCCCGCGCCGATCTCGCGGACGATGCCCGCCCCTTCATGCCCCAGCACGCTCGGGAAAAGGCCTTCCGAATCAAGTCCGTCGAGCGTGTAGGCATCGGTGTGACAGATGCCCGTGGCCATGATTTCGACCAGAACTTCGCCGGATTTGGGTCCCTCGAGGTCGAGCTCGACGATCTCGAGCGGTTTTTTCGCCTCGAAGGCTACGGCGGCGCGGGTCTTCATGCATGGGTCTCCTTGGTGGCGCATCAGATGAACCGCAGCCCCTGGGTCTGCAACCGCGGATCATGCAACAAAACCCGCACCTCTGCGCTTGATCGTTGAATATCAAGGAGATGGTGTGATGAAGGATCCGAAAAAGGGCGACGAGGTCACTTGGAAATCCCCCGGCGGCACCGCGCACGGCACGGTCGAAAAGAAGCAGACCAGCGACACGACGATCAAGGGCCACACCGTCCGCGCGTCCAAGGACGAGCCGCAATTCATCGTAAAGAGTGACAATGGCGGCAAGGCAGCGCACAAGGCGGGCGCGCTCAACAAGGCGTGACCACGCGTGCAGTGCCTAACGCACGCATGCGAACAGGAAGGAATGCTTATGGCTACAGCTCCCAAGACCGGCGGCATCCACGCCCCCGTCCAGCCCTCTCCCGAGCTCGGCGAGATCGTCGGTAACGACAAGCTCCCGCGCAGCGAAGTGATCAGCAAGGTCTGGGTCTATATCAAGGCCCACAATCTGCAGAACCCTGAGAACAAGCGCGAGATCCTCGCCGACGAGAAGCTGAAGAAGGTCTTCGGCCGTGACAAGTGCACCATGTTCGAGATGAACAAGTACATCTCGCAGCACGTCAAGGCCTAAGCCTGACCGGGACGCCAGGCGACGTTGCCACCTTCGCGGAGGGGTCAACGTCGCCTGATTGCTCCTGACCCCTCGCGACCCGGCCGCGCCAGACGACAACCCCTGTCGCCGGCCAAACTACATCCCTGACGAATGTCGCGATGCCCGCAGGCGGCGGATCGCTTGATAATGTCGGTGGTGGTGACCCCGAGTGGATTTGAACCACTGGCCCCCAGATTAGGAATCTGGTGCTCTATCCGGCTGAGCTACGGGGCCACGCACGCGACGTCCATACTAGCCCCATTCCCGTCGGTCCAGACCACGCGCATCCGCGGAAGCAGGCGAATATGACGGCCAGACCGAACCTGCGCAACGCGGCTGCAGGGCGGGCGAACGTCGAACGGCGGACGTACTCCCTGCTCAAACGGGCTAGGCCGCCGAAAAGGCGCATCATCCAAACCACCTATGCAACTGTTAACAAACGCATTACAGTTTTGTGACGGAGGCAAATGGGGCCGTGATGAAAACGATGATCGCCACGGCTGCAAGACCCATGCTGATCGGCCTGGGAGTCATTCTAGCGATTGACCTTGTCGTACTCGGGATGTTCCTGCGCTGGGCCTATGTCGAGCACGCGAATGTGACGGAGAGCATGCTCTATGGTCAGCTGCTCTACTCGTCCGTCGACGGATCGCTGATGGAGATCTGGGGATATCTCAAGGAACTGACGATCATCGGCCTCGCGCTTTATGCGTTCCTCCACGCGAAAGAGCTTTTCTACGCGGCCTACGCGTTCCTGTTTCTGGTGGTACTCGCCGACGACTCGCTGCGGCTTCACGAGCATATCGGCGCGGTACTGTCCCAGTACGCCGTGATCGGACCTCATGGCGAAATCCTCGCACAGGCAATCTTGTCCGGCATTCCCCTGGCGCTGACCCTGTTGGGCATGGTCAGGCTTGCTCGCGATCGCATCGCCCCCGCACTCATGCTGCTCTTCGGCTTCTGCGTCACCGCGTTCTTCGCCGTGGTCGTCGACAAGCTTCATGAGATGATGATCGGCCCCGGGCATTTTCAAACGATCAGCACGCTCGTCGAAGATGGCGGCGAACTGATAAGTCTGACGCTCATTCTCGCCATATGGGGGATTTTCGGCCGCATAATCGTCCCGCACGTGACGGGTGACATGATGCCGCACGATGCGCTTGAGGTTGCTTAGCGACGACCGAACCGCTCCACGTCGCTGACGCCGGGACACCGCCGCCTGTCGCCAATCGCGCGATTTTTCGTGACGCAGCGTGGATTTGACCTGTCCCGTCTTGACCTTGGTTAGCTGCCTGCGGTGTCTTGCAATTCGAGCGGACGTCCGCTTAAGGCCCGTAAAGTACGCATTTGGCGGCTCAATCCAGGACTTCGAAGATGCCAAATAGCGTTTCGCCGACGAGCGCAGTTCCGATGAATACGCCTGAGATCTGCGTCGTGATCCCGGCTTATCGTGCGGCGCAGTTCATCGGCAAGGCGATCGACTCTGCCCTGTCCCAGACCGACGTCGCGCTCGAAGTGATCGTCGTCGACGATCATTGTCCTGATGACACGCACGCAGCCGTGACGGCGCGCTATGGTCATGTCGCAAACCTCTCCGTGATCCGGCTCGACCGGAACGGCGGACCATCGGCGGCACGCAATGCGGGATTTGCGGCGGCTCGGGCGCCCTGGATCGCCGTGCTCGATGCCGATGACGCGTTCGAACCCGGCCGGTTGCGGCACCTCCTCGACGTCGCCGGTGCGTTTGCCGCCGATATGGTTGCGGACAATGTGCGATTTCTGGACGAGGCCCAGGCAGCGTTGAGCCCGCCACAAATCCGCGCGATCCGGTCCGCCACGGAGATTGACCGCCACGCCTTCGTTGCGGCGGCCCGGCCGTTCAACCAGGACATGGACTATGGTTTGCTCAAACCGATGTTCCGCCGTCAGTTTCTCGAAGACCATGCCATTCGCTATGATCCGGCCATCCGTCATGGTGAAGACTTCAAGATGTATTTCGATGCCATGCTGTGCGGGGCAAAGTTCGTCATTACCCCGCAACCCGGCTATGTCTGGACGCTGCGCACATCGGGCAAAAGCCAGACGACCGTCGATTATACGGCGCAGATCGCGATGAGCGCATCGCTGGCGAAACGCTCCGACGTTGTCGGCGACGGCAAGCTGGTCGCGCTATTGCACGATCGCAGGCGGGCGCTTGGCCGGCTCGAGACCTTGAACGGATTTCGCCACGCGGTGCAGTCAGGCAAGCGCGTCCAGGCCATCCGGCTGTTCCTTGGACATCCCTTCATCGTGCGGCAATATGCCGGGCGCGCGATCAGGAAGGTCGCACGACTGATCCGCTAGCGCCGCCGCGCATCGCGTGCGCGCACGACCCCCGCCTTATACTTCGCAACGACAGTGATAGAGTGAGCCCGAGACGATGCGTATGCGCAAGTCAATTGGATGGATGGCCGGTTCTCAGGCAATATATTTCATACTCCAGCTGGTCAGCTCGGTCGTATTGGCGCGCATCCTCACCCCGTACGAGGTCGGCATCTTCGCCGTCGCCTTTGCGGCCAGTGGACTGATCTCCATCATTCAGTCGCTCGGATTAAACAATTATCTCATCCGCGAGAAGAATCTCACGGCAGAATT
Organism: Sphingomonas sp. FUKUSWIS1; assembly: GCF_000733135.1. Taxonomy (NCBI): domain Bacteria; kingdom Pseudomonadati; phylum Pseudomonadota; class Alphaproteobacteria; order Sphingomonadales; family Sphingomonadaceae; genus Sphingomonas; species Sphingomonas sp. FUKUSWIS1. The sequence continues at coordinate 2,852 of NZ_JPJC01000016.1, read as the reverse complement.
GTCGTCGACCGTCTTCAGCATCAATCTCGGCGTCGCAATCGTCCTGGCCTTCATCATTGCCGGGTTCGGCCTGGTCAGCGGTGCGGTCTTCAACGAGCCTGCGGTCCGGCCCGTGCTGTTCTGCCTGGCGATAATCCCGATCATCACGGCCGCCGGCTTCATGCCGCTGACGTTGCTCGAGCGTGACGGCGATTTCAAAGCCGTGTCGATCATCAAGATGCTGGCGACTGCGTCGGGCACCATCGCCACCGTGGCCTTCGCGGTCGCGGGCCAGAGCTATATGAGCTTTGCCTATGGGCAGATTATCGCCGCCTTGATCAGCACCGCGATGGCGATCGGCCTCGCGCCGCATCATGCCAGGGTAAAGGTCGGGTTCGACAACTGGCGCGACGTGCATCGGTTCAGCATCAACGTGCTTGCCACCCTGGGCATTTCCCGGGTCTTCTCGCGGTTGCAGGATATGGCGCTCGGCCGCTTGCTGGGGTTGGCCGCGCTTGGCTTATATTCCAGGTCCGGCAACATTTTCAGCATGTTGTGGGACAGCGTGTTCCTGGTGATCTGCCGCATCATGTTCGTCGATTTTGCCGCGGGGATCCGCGCCGGCTTGCCGATCGGGCCGCGCTATCAGAACGCGCTGGCCCTGTTCACCGCGCTGATGTGGCCGACTTTCCTGGGGCTTGGCGTGCTGTCGGGGCCGTTCGTGCTGCTCATCTATGGCGCGAAATGGGTTTCGATCGCGATGTGCCTGTCGATCCTGTGCGTCGTCGGCGTGTTCAACACCGCCATCGCGATGGCGTGGGATCTGTTCATCATCGCCGACGAAACCGGCCGTCAGGCACGCTTCGAGTTCGTGCGCAGCATCGTCGGCTTCGTCGTATTCTCGGCAGCCTGCTTCATCAGCATCGAGGCCGCCGCGATGGCGAAGGTCATCGATGCGATTTTTGCCTGCGTGCTCTACATGCCGCATATTCGCCGGATCACGGACAGCCAGTACCGGGACATGTTCGCCATCTATCTGCGCAGCGGAATGGCCACCAGCGTCGCGATCGCGCCGGCGATCATCGTCATGGCCTGGCATGGCTGGGCCGCGACGACGCCGCTGGTCCCGATCGTCCTGGCCGTCGGCATCGGCATCGCCCTGTGGGGCATCGCGCTGCGGCTGCTGAAGCATCCGTTGTTCTTCGAGATCAAGTCCGCGCTGAAACCAGTGCTCGCGCGCGTTACGGGGTAAGGCCGGGCTACCCCATCTTTAGTTGATCGTATCGGGTGGCGTGACCGGGAGGGGCAGGGGCAGCACGGCAACGCCGTCCTCGACCAGCGCCCTGGCCTCGGCGAGGCTCGCCTGGCCGTGGATCGGTACGGGGGCCTCGTCGCCGAGATGCATCGCGCGTGCGCGATCCGCAAAGGCGCCGCCGACCCAACGCGATGACGCGAGCAGTTCGGCCTGTTTCGATGCCAGCATCGTCATCATCGCCTTCATCCGCGCAGGCGTCGGCCCCTCGGGCACGCGGTTGCCCTTGCCCGAGACGGCCGGCGCCATCACCGCCTTCGCCACCTCTGCATCGCCGCAGAGCGGGCATTCGACCTGTCGGGCTGCGCGCTGCGCCTCATAGGCCGCGCTCGAGCCGAACCACGCCTCGAAGACATGCCCGGTGCCGCATTTAAGGTCGAAGACGATCACCGGATCACGGCCACGGAGGGGATCGGCCGCCGATGATCGAGCGCCGGGATCCTGGCGCGGACGTCCGTCACGCTGTCCGGGCTGATCTCTGCAAAGCCGAGCCCTGCCGCCTCACCCATGTCGAGCACGACCGTGCCCCAAGGATCGATCACCAGCGAATGGCCATAGGTCGCGCGACCATCGGCGTGGACGCCGGTCTGCGCCGCGGCGACGACGTAGGAGGCCGATTCGATCGCCCGGGCGCGGAGCAGGACATGCCAATGCGCTGCCCCCGTCGGCCTGGTAAACGCCGCCGGGACCGAAAGCACCGTCGCGCCGGCATCGCTCAACGCGCGGTACAGGTCCGGAAAGCGCAGGTCATAACAGATCGATGCGCCCAGCATGCCGACCGGCGTCTGCGTGACGATCGCCGCATTCCCCGCGGCATAGGCCGCGGATTCACGCCAGCTTTCTCCCGTCGGCAGATCGACATCGAAGAGATGCAGCTTGTCGTAGCGCGCGCGGATACTGCCCGCCGGATCGATCACGAACCCGCGATTGGCAAATCGCCCGTCTGCCCGGCGGACGGCGAGCGAGCCGACATGCACCCAGATCCCCGCCTCGGCCGCAGCGGCGCAGACACGCGCGAGCACCGGGTCGTCCGCTTCGGCCACGATCGACGCCGCGGCCCGTGCGCGATCGCGGTCGATCAGACCCGACATTTCCGGGGTGAACAGCATCACCGCGCCCTGCCCTGCCGCCGACCGGATCGCAGCGACCAGCGTGGCGGCATTGACCGCGGGATCGATCCCGCTGGTCATCTGCAGAAGCGCGATGCGGGGCATCAGGCCAGGAGAGGGTCGAGCCCACCCCGGGCATCGAGCGCGGCAAGGTCGTCCGACCCGCCGATATGCTTCCCGTCGATGAACACCTGCGGCATGGTCATGCGACCACCCGAGCGCTCGACCATCTCCTTCTTCTTCGGCCCGCCCATCGTCACGTCGAACGTTTCGGGTTCGACGCCCTTGGCGGCAAGGAGCTTCATCGCCCGCGTGCAATAGGGGCAGAATTGTTTGATGTAGATTTCAACTTTAGCCATTATTTTCAGGTGTGGTCTGACCGCGCGCTTGTCAATAATCGGTGTCGTCCAGAACACGCGCCCAGCACAGGATCGTCACCGATTCAGCCCCCG
>NZ_JPJC01000015.1:0-2102 GCF_000733135.1 Sphingomonas sp. FUKUSWIS1 | reverse complement strand
CGATCGGTCAAACGCTATCTCGGCGAATTCCTGTCGGATCGCCGCGTCGTCGAGATCCCGGCGATCGCGTGGCAGCCGATCCTGCGCGGCATCATCCTGAACACGCGGCCGAAGAAATCGGCGCATGCGTACAGCCAGGTGTGGCGCGAGGACGGTTCGCCGCTCGCCGCGATCACGCGGTTGCAGGCGGCGGCGGTGAAGGATTCGTTCGGCCCCGAGGTGATGGTCGACTGGGCGATGCGCTATGGCCGGCCGGCGATCGCCGAGCGGCTGAGCGCGATGCAGGCGGCGGGCTGCGAGCGGATCCTGCTCGCGCCGCTCTATCCGCAATATTGCGCGGCGACGACCGCGACCGCGAACGACAAGGCGTTTGCGCATCTGGCGGGGCTGCGCTGGCAGCCCGCGCTGCGCACGCTGCCGCCTTATTATGACGATCCCTTGTATATCGACGCGCTGAAGACCGATCTCGAGACGTCGCTCGCCGCGCTCGATTTCGTGCCCGATGCGATCGTCGCGAGCTTTCACGGCATGCCCAAGCGCACGCTGGAGATGGGCGATCCCTATCATTGCCACTGCCAGAAGACCGCGCGGCTGCTGAGCGCGGCGATGGGGCGCGAGCTGACGGTCGCGTTCCAGTCGCGCTTCGGGCCGCAGAAATGGCTCGGGCCCGCGACCGACGAGACGCTGGTCGAACTGGCCAAGGCGGGGAAGACCAAGGTCGCGATCTTTGCGCCCGGCTTTTCGGCGGACTGTCTGGAAACGCTCGAGGAATTGTCGATTCGTGGGCGCGAGAGCTTCGAGGAGGCGGGCGGCAAGGACTTTGCCTATCTGCCGTGCCTGAACGACGGCCCCGCCGGGATCGCGATGCTCGAGCGGCTGCTTGCACGCGAGCTTGAAGGTTGGACGCGCCGCGGTTAGCCTCCGGTAAAACACGTATGGCGGGAGAGAAGGCATGGCACGCGTCGCGATCGTAACCGGGGGAACGCGTGGCATAGGCGAGGCGATCAGCCTTGCGCTGCAGAAGACCGGGCTGACCGTGGCGGCGACCTATGCGGGCAATGCCGAACGCGCCGAGGCGTTTGCCGCGCGGACGGGAATCGCGGTCTATCAATGGGATGTCGCGGATTACGACGCGTGCCAGGCAGGCTGTGCGAAGGTCGCGGCCGATCTGGGCGATGTCGACATCGTCGTGAACAATGCGGGCATCACGCGCGACGGCACGATCCTGAAGCTGAGCTATGACGACTGGAAAGCGGTGATCGACACCAATCTGGGCGGCTGCTTCAACATGGCCAAGGCGGTGTTCCCGGGGATGCGGACGCGCAAATGGGGGCGGATCGTCAATATCGGCTCGATCAACGGGCAGGCCGGGCAATATGGCCAGGTCAATTACGCCGCGGCGAAATCGGGCATCCACGGCTTCACCAAGGCGCTGGCGCAGGAGGGCGCGCGGGCCGGGGTGACGGTCAACGCGATCGCGCCGGGCTATATCGATACGGACATGGTCGCGGCGGTGCCGGCCGACGTGCTCGAGAAGATCGTCGCGAAGATCCCGGTCGGGCGGCTGGGCCAGGCGAGCGAGATTGCGCGCGGGGTGGTGTTTTTGTGCTCGGAAGAGGGCGGGTTCGTGACCGGCTCGACGCTGAGCATCAATGGCGGGCAGCATATGTATTGACGGTTTTGGCCCGGCTGCGCGGCAGCCGGGCCAAAACCGGCACGGCCGGCGGACGGGTGGAACCGGTCCGGCCGACGGCTTTGCCGGCGGCGTGAGTTTGGCGGCGGACGGTGGCCTGGGCTCTGGATCCTGACTTTCGTCAGGATGACGGGGTTGGGGTGTCGATCACCGCTGCCAAAAAATTAGCCGTCATCCTGACGAAAGTCAGGACCCAGGGTCACGGGCGTTGCGGGTGGTACCCTGGGTCCCGACTTTCGTCGGGATGACGAAGGGGTGAGGGCTCAGGCCGGGCCTGCCGTCGGCAAAGCTGTCGGCCGGGTTGGCGCGGGCGCCACCCGCCGGCCGGTCCGGTTCCGCGCGGTGCGCGGCTCCGGACGAACACGAGGCCGGCCCCCTGTGGGGGACCGGCCTCTGCCCTCGATACGCT
>NZ_JPJC01000014.1:0-45243 GCF_000733135.1 Sphingomonas sp. FUKUSWIS1 | reverse complement strand
CGGGCGGCGCCGCGCGCCGCCTCGATCGCCTCGCCGAGCTGCCCCGCCTCGAGGATCGTCGCATCGGGGGCCGCGCGACCGACCGCCAGCTTCAACGCCTGGCGAAACAGCGGGTGGTCGTCGGCGACCAGGATCGTGCTCGCGGTCATGCGAAGGCGGCGGTGGCCTTTTCGCGACCCGTGATCAGCGCGTCGACGACCGTCGGATCGGCGAGCGTCGAGGTATCGCCCAGACCGTCGAGCTGGTTCTCGGCGATCTTGCGCAGGATCCGGCGCATGATCTTGCCCGAGCGCGTCTTGGGCAGGCCGCGGGCGAACTGCAGGACATCGGGCGTCGCGATCGGACCGATCTCGCGGCGGACCCATTGCACGAGTTCCTTGCGCAGCTCCTCGCTGGGTTCGGCATTCGCGTTGAGCATGACATAGGCATAGATGCCCTGGCCCTTCACGTCGTGCGGCATGCCGACGACCGCGGCTTCGGCAACCTTCGAATGCGCGACCAGCGCGCTCTCGACCTCGGCAGTGCCCATGCGGTGGCCGCTGACGTTGATGACGTCGTCGACGCGGCCGGTGATCCAGTAATAGCCGTCCGCGTCGCGGCGGCAGCCGTCACCGGTGAAATACTTGCCCGGATAGGTCGAGAAATAGGTCTGGAAGAAGCGCGCATGATCGTTCCACACGGTCCGCATCTGCCCGGGCCAGCTGTCGGCGATCACGAGATTGCCCTCGACCGCGCCGTCCAGCACCTTGCCGTCGGCATCGACCAGCTCGGGCACCACGCCGAACAATGGCTTGGTCGCGCTGCCGGGCTTGAGCGCGGTCGCGCCGGGGAGCGGGCTGATCATGTGTCCGCCGGTCTCGGTCTGCCACCAGGTGTCGACGATCGGGCAGCGGCCTTCACCGACGACATTGTGATACCAGTTCCAGGCCTCGGGGTTGATCGGCTCGCCGACCGACCCGAGCAGCCGGAGCGACTTGCGGCTGGTCCGCGTGACCCAGTCGTCCCCTTCGCGCATCAGCGCGCGCAGCGCGGTCGGCGCGGTGTAGAGCGTGCTGACCTGATATTTGTCGACGATTTGCCAGAAGCGGCTGTGGTCGGGGTAATTGGGGACGCCCTCGAACATCACCGTCGTCGCGCCGTTGGCGAGCGCGCCGTACAGCGAATAGGTGTGCCCCGTGACCCAGCCGACATCGGCGGCGCACCAGAAGACTTCGCCTTCTCGGTAGTCGAACACATATTCATGCGTCATCGACGCCCAGATGAGATAGCCGCCGGTGGTGTGGAGCACGCCCTTGGGCTGGCCGGTCGATCCGCTGGTGTAGAGGATGAACAGCGGATCCTCGGCGTTCATTGGCTCGGGCGCGCAGTCGGTCGACTGGTCCGCGACGCACTCGTGATACCAGCAATCGCGGCCGTCGGTCATTGCGATGTCGCCGCCGGTGCGGCGGACAACGATGACCGTCTCGACGCCGAGATCGCCCTGATCGAGCGCGGCATCGACATTGGCCTTCAGCGGAATCGTCTTGCCGCCGCGCAGCCCTTCGTCCGCAGTAATGACGACGCGACTGTCGCAATCGTGAATCCGGTTGCACAGGCTGTCGGGCGAGAAGCCGCCGAACACAACCGAATGGATCGCGCCGATCCGTGCGCAGGCGAGCATCGCGAACGCGGCTTCGGGGATCATCGGCAGATAGATCGTGACGCGGTCGCCCTTCGCAACGCCGCGTGCCTTCAGCGCATTGGCGAGCCGCGAGACTTCGTCGCGCAGCTCGGCGTAGCTGATCGTGCGCGAGTCGGCGGGGTCGTCGCCTTCCCAGAGGATCGCGGTCGCGTCTGGGCGTGTATCGGCGTGGCGATCGACGCAATTGGCGGCGACGTTGAGCTGGCCGTCCTCGAACCAGCGGATGCGGAAATCGGCCTCGTCGAACGATGTGTCCTTGATCTTGGTCGGGGGAACGATCCAGTCGAGCCGCTGCGCCTCTTTCGCCCAGAAGGCATCGGGATCAGTCGCGGCCTCGGCATACATCCGGTCATAGGCGGCGGCATCTATCCGTGCGTCCTTGGCCCATGCTGCGGGAACGGGATAGCTGGCCTCGGTCATCACACTCTCCTTTTGCCGCCGTTCTAGACGGTCGCGCGGTACGCGGCACCCCCAACCAAAGTCAGGGATGATCCCGCCCGGGCGATCCGCCATCGTCGTGTTGCTTGCATCTACGCGTCAGACCGGTGGAGCAACCAGGAGGTTGGGATGAGACGATCGGTATTCACGACGTTGCTGCTGGGCACGGCCCTTGCCGGGCTGACGCCGGGCGCCGCCTTCGGCCAGACCGCGCGAGAGGCGGAACTCGAAGCACGGCTCAAGGCGCTCGAAGCAGCGGTCCAGGACCTTCGCGGTGAGTTGACCGCAGCGCGTGCAACCGCCGCCGCGGCCCCGACTGTGCCCCCACAGACCGCCGTCGCTGCGTCGCAGGTGACGGCGCCGGCCGCATCGCCCGGCGGATCGCCCGGCGCGACCAATGTGGCCCAGGCCAAGCCTGTCGCAACAAATTCGGCACCGACCGATGGTTTTCGCATGGGGAACACGACGGTCAAGCTGGGCGGCTTCGTTCGCCTCAACGCCATTGCCAGCCGCTACAGCGGTGGCGAGGTCGCGGTCGGGGGGCTGGGCAAGGAGTTCTTCCTGCCGCAGCAGATTCCGGTCGGCGGCGGGTTCTCCAGCCAGGACCTGTTGCTCTCCGCGCGCCAGACCCGCCTGCAGTTCAGCACGGCAACCCCGATGAACGGTACCGACATAAAGACGCTGGTGGAGTTTGATTTTGCGCTCGCGACGGCGCCGGTCGGTGCCCAGCGCGCGACCAACCCCTACACGCCCACTTTCCGCCGTGGCTTCATCGAATATGGCAATCTGCTGGTCGGGCAGGAATGGTCCACCTTCCAGAACATCGCGGTGCTGCCCGAGACGACCGATTTCGTCGGCCCGCTGGATGGCACGGTGTTCAACCGCCAGGCGCTGATCCGCTACTCCATCCCCTTGCGAACCGGGCTGACGTTGCAGGTCGCGGTTGAGAATCCCGAAACGGAAACGGCGCTGCCCGCCAATGCGGCGCTGGTCGACACGGATGACGACCGCCTGCCGGACGTGGTGGCACGGCTGAACTGGAAGTCGACACTGGGCGATTTCGCACTGGCCGGCATCGCGCGCGAATTGCGCACCGATACGCTGGGCCGCGGCGATACCGCCTTTGGCTGGGGCGTTTCCGGGTCCGGGAAAATCCCAATCGGCAAGCGTCACGACCTGCGTTTCATGGCGACCTACGGCCAGGGCATCGGCCGGTATCTGGGATTGGGATATGTCCCCGACGCGATCTACGGCGGCACCGCGACGCAGCTCGAGCGGATCGACAATTTCGCGGGCTTCGCGGCACTGCGTATCGGCTGGACCGATGCGATCCACTCGACGCTGATGGGCAGCTACCAATCGGCCGATTATCCGGCCGGCGTGATCGTCACGGGGCTGGCCAATGCCAAGTCCTATGGCGGCGCTGCCAACCTGTTCTGGTCGCCGGGCAAGGGCTTCGACATCGGCGTCGAATATCGCCACGCCGTCCGCGAACTGGTTTCGGGTGATACCGGTGCGCTCGACCGCATGGAATTCGCCTTCAAATACGGGTTCTGATCGCCCGACGCTTAAAAATACCACCGCTCCACTTGAGAGGATACCGCCATGGCAACGACAACAGGGGACGCATCTCCCCTTGGTCACGTGAAGCAGAGCCAGCCACTGATCATTATCGCATCGTCGCTCGGCGCGGTGTTCGAATGGTATGACTTCTATCTCTACGGGCTGCTCGCGACGATCATCACCGCGCAGTTCTTCTCGGGCGTCAACGAGACGACCGGGTTCATCTTCGCGCTCGCGGCGTTCGCAGCGGGGTTCGCGGTGCGGCCGTTCGGTGCGCTGGTATTTGGGCGGATCGGCGATGTCGTCGGGCGCAAGAACACCTTCCTCGTCACGATGGCGATCATGGGCCTGTCGACGTTCCTCGTCGGCCTGCTCCCGAGCTATGCCTCGGTCGGCGTCGCCGCGCCGATCGCGCTGGTCGTGCTGCGGCTGCTGCAGGGCCTCGCGCTCGGCGGCGAATATGGCGGTGCTGCGACCTATGTCGCCGAGCATGCGCCCGACAAGAAGCGTGGGCTGTTCACCAGCTTCATCCAGACCACGGCGTCGCTCGGTCTGTTCGCCGCCCTGCTGATCGTGATCGGCGTGCGCACGCTCGTCGGCGAGGAGGCGTTCGCGGCTTGGGGCTGGCGCATCCCGTTCATCGTCTCGATCGCGCTGCTCGCAGTGTCGCTCTGGATCCGGATGCAGCTCGAGGAGAGCCCGGTGTTCCAGAAGATGAAGGAAGAGGGCAAGACTTCCAAGGCACCGCTGACCGAGGCGTTCGCCAAATGGGGCAACCTCAAGATCGTGCTGATCGCGCTGTTCGGTGCGGTCGTGGGGCAGGGCGTCGTGTTCTACACCAGCCAGTTCTACGCGCTGTTCTTCCTCGAGAAGAACCTGCGTGTCGACGGGCCGACCACCAACATCCTGATTGCGATCGCGCTGCTGATCGCGACGCCGGCATTCATCTTCTTCGGCTGGCTGTCGGACAAGGTCGGGCGGAAATGGATCATCCTGACCGGCTGTGCGCTCGCCGCACTGACCTATATGCCGTTGTTCCACGCGCTGTCGAAGGCGGCCAACCCCGCGCTCTATGCCGCGCAGCTGTCGTCGCCGGTCAGCGTCGTCGCCAACCCCGACGAATGCTCGGTACAGTTCGATCCGGTCGGCAAGAACAAGTTCGACAGCAGCTCGTGCGACATCGCCAAGTCGTATCTGGCCAAGGCGGGCATTTCCTACACCAACGTCGTCGCACCGGCGGGCACGGTCGCACAGATCCACATCGGCGGCGCGACCATTCCGGTCGTCAATCCGGCGATCGTGACAGGGGCCGATCGTACTGCAGCGATCAAGGCGTTCGGGGCCGAGGTGAAGACCGCACTGACCGCGGTCGGCTATCCCGAAAAGGCGGACCCGGCGCAGATCAACAAGCCGATGGTCGTCGCGATTTTGGTCCTGCTCGTGCTGTACGTGACGATGGTCTATGGCCCGATCGCCGCGCTGCTGGTCGAATTGTTCCCGACGCGAATCCGCTACACGTCGATGTCGCTGCCCTATCATATCGGCAATGGCTGGTTCGGCGGGTTCCTGCCGACCGCGGCCTTCGCAATGGTCGCGGCGACCGGGGACATCTATTACGGGCTCTGGTACCCGATCCTGGCCTGTGCGGTCACCGCATTGGTCGGTCTGGTCTTCCTGCCCGAGACGTTCCGCCGCTCGCTGCACGGCTGAACGCAAGTATCGAGCAGTCCCGGGGTGCGGCAGCCGCCGCACCCCGGACCTGTTTCAGAAGAGCGTCTTGAACAGTCCGGCATTGGTCTTGCCGAGTTCGATGATCGAATCCCCACGACCACTCATCACCGCTTTCGCCATATAGAGCGTGAAGCCCTTCATCTGTTCGAGCGTGATCTTGGGCGGCATCGACAGTTCGGTGCGCGCGGTGACGGCATCGAGCAGCGCAGGGCCCGGATGCGCAAGCACCTCGCGGACGCCCGCCTCGACCTCGCCAGGGTCGGTGACGCGAACGCCGTGGAGTCCGATCGCGCGCGCCATCGCGGCGAAATCGGGATTGTCGAGCGCGACGCCGGTCTCGATCATCCCCGCCGCCTTCATCTCCATTTCGACAAAGCCGAGCGTGCCGTTGTTGAAGACGATGATCTTCACGGGCAGGCCGAGCTGCCGAACGGTCAGCAATTCACCCATCAGCATCGCGAGGCCACCGTCGCCCGACAGGCTGACGATCTGACGGCCGGGATAGGCGGCCTGCGCGCCGATCGCCTGGGGCAGGGCGTTTGCCATCGAGCCATGGTTGAACGACCCGATCAGTCGGCGGCGGCCGTTCATCTCGAGGTAGCGCGCTGCCCAGACGGTCGGGGTGCCGACATCACATGCAAAGACGGCGTCGTCGCTTGCTAGGTAGCTGACGACGCGCGCGACATGCTGCGGGTGGATCACGCCGCTGCCCGGGGTGCCGGTCGCGAGCTCGTCCAGGCCTTTGCGCGACTTGGCGTAATCCTCGCGTGCGTCGCGCAGGAAGGCGCCGTCGCGCTCGCGTGTCAGCAGCGGCAGGACATGGTCGATCGTCGCGCCGACGTCGCCGACCAAGCCGAGGTCTATCGCGGTACGGCGGCCGAGATTTTCGGGCCGCAGGTCGATCTGCGCCACCTTCGCCTTTTCCGGATAGAATTGGCGGTAGGGAAAATCGGTGCCGAGCATCAGCAGCGTGTCGCAAGCCATCATCGCGTCATAGCCGGACGAGAAGCCGATCAGCCCGGTCATGCCGACATCATAGGGATTTTCATATTCGACGAATTCCTTGCCGCCGAGTGCATGGACGACCGGTGCCTGGAGCACGCCGGCAAGCGCGACGAGTTGCGCATGCGCCCCCCGACAGCCGCGACCCGCAAGGATCGTCACCTTGCCGGCGTCGTTCAGCAGCGCGGCAAGGCTGGCGAGCGAGGCCTGATCGGGGATGATCGTGGCCGCTTCGGGCAGCAACGCGGTGCGGGATCGGGCGATAAGGCCCGTGGTCGTGCGCAATGCAACATCGCCCGGCATCGCGACGACCGCGACGCCACGATGGCCGACCGCGGCACGGATCGCTGTGTCGAGCGTGCGCGGCATCTGATCGGCATCGGAGATCGTCTCGCAATAGACGCTGCATTCGCGGAACAGCGCTTCGGGACGGGTTTCCTGGAAATAGTTGGAGCCGATTTCGGCGCTCGGTATCTGCGCCGCAATTGCGAGCACGGGGACGCGGGTCCGGTTGCAGTCGTACAGCCCGTTGATCAGATGCAGGTTGCCCGGCCCGCAGGACCCGGCGCAGACCGCGAGCTTGCCGGTCAGTTGCGCTTCGGCGCCGGCCGCGAAGGCCGCCGCTTCCTCGTTGCGAACGTGCACCCATTCGATCGTTCCGCTCCGCCTGAGCGCTTCGGTGAGGCCGTTCAGGCTGTCGCCGGCCACGCCATAGATTCGCTCGACGCCGGCAAGCTCGAGCGTCTCGACGAACAGGTCGGCGATCAGGGTCTTGGGCATCGGGCGTCTCCGGGTCTCGAAAAAGGGTGAAGGTCGAGGCCTCAACGCGTCCCGGCGGCAAGTGACGCGGCGAAATCGCGGAATCGAACCTGGGAGCGGTACGGCCGGATCGTTGCAGAAATGTAACAAGTTCAAATTTTCGGTTGGAAAACGCGCGCAGATACGATCTCGTTACCCTGAATAGGTTGCATTCAAAATTTGGAGACCCGAGCATGCGCAACGGATCCCGGCAACATGCCGGGCCCATGACAAAGGATTGATTTCGGCACGGCCAGTATTGCGTGAGCAAACGACGTAAATCGTCGATGGACTTGGGGGAAGGATCCGAAAAGGCGCTCACCATTCGGGGGTAGCCTAATGAAGATCGCTCATCATATCTCGCGTCACGCCTTGATCGTTGCCGTTGCTGCTGGGGGGGCATGTTTCGGCCAGTGCCCAAGAGCTTGCCCAGACGACAAACCCCGCCACGGTAGGATCGGCCAGCCCGCCGACAAGTGATGCGTCCGCCGACATCCCCGACGACATCATCGTGACGGGGACGCGTGTGACCGGTATTACTGCCGCCGAAAGCGCGGCGCCGATCAAGGTGCTTGATGCCGACATGATGAGCCATGTCGGCCAGCCCAATCTGAACCAGATCCTGACGCAGCTGGTCCCGTCCTTCACCGCGCAGGCATTTGGCGGCGACACCGCGAACCTGACGCTTTCCGCGCGGTTGCGCGGGCTGAGCCCCAACCACACACTGGTGCTCGTCAATGGCAAGCGCCGGCATGGCACCGCCAACCTTGCGGTGCTCGGCGGGCCCTATCAGGGGGCCGCGACCGCGGATCTCGACCTGATCTCCCCCTCGTCGATCAAGCGGATCGAGGTTCTGGAAGACGGCGCGGCGGCGCAATATGGCTCGGATGCGATCGCCGGGGTGATCAACATCATCCTCAAGGACGGCGGTACGGGCGGCGATGGCTATGCGACCGCGGGCGAGAATTACCAGACGGGCGGGCGGACCTATGCCGGGACGCTGCATCTCGCGACCAAGATCGGCGAGGACGGGTTCCTCAACGTGACCGCATTTCACCGCTATCACGACTTCACGCAGGTCGGCGGGCTCGACCGGCGGGTGACGGACGGTGATGGCAAATTGCTGACCGGCACGACGTCGCCGGCGCTAAGTCCCCTGCAACAGCAACTCTACCCCAATATTTCGGGCTTTCCGTACGTCAATCGCATCAACGGCGATGCGCAATCCCGCCTTACCAACCTGCAATTTAACAGCGCCTACGACTTCGGCGCGGCGGAGGTTTACAGTTTCGGCACCTATTCGAAGCGGATCGCCAGCGCGTACGAAAATCTGCGCGTACCGACGCGGGTCTCGCGGACGGTCGGTGGGGTCACGACCTATTTCGATCCTGACGGCGACAGCCCGGTCAACGGCTTTTCACCGCGCGAAAAGATCCGCGAGGACGACATGGCGTTTACCGGCGGGGTTCGCGGACTGCTGAGCGGTTTCACTTACGACCTGTCGACCAGTTTCGGGCAGGACAAGAACCTGATCTACACCGTCGATTCCGCCAACGCCTCGCTCTACGCGGATACCGGATTTACGCCGACGAGCTTCTATAACGGCTTCTTCAAGGCGACCGAGTTCACCGCGAACGCCGATGTCACCCGCGAGATCGCGGTGGGCATGGCGGCCCCGCTGAACCTCGCATTCGGCGCGGAGTATCGAAAGAACGTGTACGAGATCGGCTCGGGCGATGCCGCATCGATCTACAAGGAGGGCGGGCAATCCTATCCCGGGTTCCGGCCATCCGATGCGGGCGTGAACGGCCGCAACAGCCAGGCGGCCTATGTCGATGTCGCGATGATGCCAATCGACGGGCTGAAGGTCGATGTCGCCGGACGCTATGAACATTATTCCGATTTCGGCAGCAAGTTCATCTACAAGGGGACGAGCCGGTACGACTTTTCGGATTCGTTCGCGCTGCGCGGCACGGTCTCGACCGGGTTCCGGGCGCCGACGCTCGCGGAGTCCTATTATTCCGCGACCAATGTCTCGCCGACGTCCGCGTTCGTGCAGCTGCCGGCCAATTCCGCCGCGGCCAAGCTCTTGGGGTTTGCCAATCTCAAGCCGGAGAAATCGACCAATTTCAGCCTGGGGACCGTGCTGCGCCCGGCACCGCGCCTGACGATCACGATCGACGCCTATCAGGTCAAGATCCGCGACCGCATTCTCGGGACCGGCTCTCTGTACGGCAGCGGTGGTGCGACGAACTTCCCGATCGTGACCGCGGCCATTCGGGCGAATGGCAACATCCTCGACCCGACCGTCAATCAGACCGGGATCAACATCTTCACCAACGGCGCGGACACGCGGACCCGCGGCATCGATCTGGTGGCGAGCTACGTCACCGATCTTGCGGACTATGGCAAAGTGAACTGGATGCTGTCGGGCAATTATAACGAGACCAAGGCGCTCAGACTGAATGCGGCGCCTGCGACGCTCGGCGGCATCCCGCTCTTTGACCAGGAGGCGATCAGCTATCTCGAGACGGCGTCGCCCAAGACCAAGGTGATCGGTTCGATCGTCTATGCGCTCGACAAGTTCGGTGCGACGCTGCGCAGGACCGTCTACGGCAAGACGACGGCGTATCTGACCCCGGATGGCGGCGCATATTATAAGCAGACGGTCGGGTCGGCGTTCATCGGCGATGTCGAACTCAACTACGATCTCACCGCCGCACTCAAGCTGTCGGTCGGTGCCAACAACCTGTTCAACAAGCGGCCGCCGACCGTCGGGCTGGTGCCGGGGTCGACCAACTCGCTGGTCAACGACGCCAATGTTCTCGACGGGCCGCTGACGTTCAGTCCCTACGGCATCAACGGCGGCTATTATTACGCGCGCTTCAATATCACCTTCTGACGAGATCGGGCGCGGCGCTCGGCGGCCGCGCCCGAACCTGCCTGCACGTCAGGCGGGGGCCATGACCGACAGGATATCATCGACCTGTGCGGTGGCGAACGCGGTATATTCGTCGCCGATCGCATAGGGCAGCAGGATGCGGCGCCCCTGCAACAGCCCGCCACAGCTATAGGTGACGTTCGGCACATAGCCGCCACGCTGCTCCGCGCTCGGGAACAGGAGCGGGGAGGGCGTGCGCGCCAGCACACGGCTGGGGTCCGCCTTGTCGAGCAGGCATGCGCCGATGCAATAGCCGCGGACCATGCCGACGCCGTGGGTGAAGACCAGCCAGCCCTCGTCGATCTCGATCGGGGATCCGCAATTGCCAAGCTGCACGAATTCCCACGGATATTTCGGTGCCATGATCGGCGTCCCGCGCTCCCAGGTGTAAAGATCGTCCGAGCGGAGCAGCCAGATCGTCTCGCTGTCCTGCCGTCCG
Organism: Sphingomonas sp. FUKUSWIS1; assembly: GCF_000733135.1. NCBI lineage: Bacteria > Pseudomonadati > Pseudomonadota > Alphaproteobacteria > Sphingomonadales > Sphingomonadaceae > Sphingomonas > Sphingomonas sp. FUKUSWIS1. Next base: position 34,650 of record NZ_JPJC01000014.1, on the reverse strand, counting down.
AGCATCACGAACTGGCCATCGATCCGGCGCGGGAACAGCGCCATGCCCTTGTAGCCGGTCATGGCGCCGGCGAGGGGGCGCATTTCGAAGGTCCGCATGTCGACGCCGCGGAGCATTTCCTGCTGAACCTTGCGTCCGTCGAACGCGGTATAGGTCCCGATGATGCTGCGAACGCCGTCATGATCGGTAAAATTGACGAGGCGCAAATCCTCGACACCCTGGCGCTGGCTGGGCAGCACGGGAAAGATGACCGTTTCCGACGCATCTTGGCTGTCGTCGCATAAGAGCCGGACCCAGCCATCCTGGTTGCGGTCGATTCGTGGCGGCACACCATGCGGGCTTGCCGGATCGATCACGAGGCGATCGTCGGGGCCCCATTCGCCAGTCCGGAACGTGACCGAGGAAATATGTCCTTCGCCGATGCCGCGCAACGACAGCACGAACTTGACGCCGCCCGTGGCCGATGCGGGTTCGTCGTCGATCCGCGCGATGCTCGGATTGAACAGGGCCGCCGACTCGAACGCATATTCCTGACTGAAATAGGCGCCCAGCAGCAGGGCCTCGTCGGCGTCGATGTCGCCGATATCAAGCTCATCTTGAACCTCGGCAAAGCGGCGGCGGAAGACCTCATCGGCATTGCGATGCCGCTCCTCCATCGGTTTTGCGAGCAGTTCGACCATGCGTTTGCGCAGCGCGGGGTCGAGTGCCATCACCCGCTGCGCCACCGTTTGCGCGCGCGATGGACGGTTGGCCGCAAATGCCTCGGGATAGCTGAAGCTGAACGGGCGGATCACCGTTCGCGAAGGATCGGGCTTGAGTTCGATCTCAAGCTTCTTGAAGACGTTGGCAGCTTCCATGCGCGGACCTTTCATCGGGCGGCGTCCTGCATGCGCACACCCTTGCCCCGTTCAGCGATAGACCGCGCGTTTATATCCATGGATCGCATCGCCGCGGCGGATTTCCCCGTGACCTGCTGCTCTCGGACCTGACCGGAAATCGTCCAACAACTTTGCTATTGATAACCACTCGCAAACTTCTGTAGGGCATGACCATGCAGGCCACCCCGCAGCGCACGCCGGACCTAGGGCGAACGGCAACGTCGCCGCGGCGTCGGTTGCGTCCTGCGGTCGTGCCGATGATTGCCCGGATCGGGACCGCGCTGGTCGGTGGCTATGTTCTTGCCTCGGCGGTCGCCACGCTGATCGCGCGGCTGCTGCCAGTGGACCGTGCCGAGGCGACCAGCTGGGGAATGATCCTCTCGTTCCTGGTCTACGCAATCGCCGCGCTTTGGAGCTTTCACGGGCCACGCGTGATGCGCGTCATGCTCGGCATCTGGGGCGGCAGCGCGGCGATCGGCCTGGCACTGGCCTTGCTCGGGGTCCGCCCATGACGGCTGCCTTGCCGCTGCGGCAGAGCATGGCGTGGATCCATGGGTGGCTGGGACTGCTCGCGGGATGGCTGCTGTTCGCGATGTTCCTGACGGGGACGGCAAGCTATTTCCGGCCCGAAATCACTCAGTGGATGCAACCCGAAATCCGCGCGAGCACGGTGTCGCCTGCGCAGGCGGCGCAAGGCGCGATGACCTATCTGCAGCGGATCGGCGCGGGTGACGACGTCCAGTGGTTCCTCTATCTTCCCGATGCCCGCTCGGCAGTGACGCGCGTGTTCGAGCAGCGGAGTCCGACGTCGACGGCACCGCCACGTCCCGCCGAACTGACGCTCGATCCCCGCAGCGGTGAGCCGGTTCGTGCCCGCGAAACGCGCGGCGGCGAGCATTTCTATCGGTTCCACTTCCAGCTTCAGCTGCCCTATCCCTGGGGGCGCTGGCTGGCCGGACTGTGTGCGATGGTGATGCTCGCGGCGATCGTCTCGGGGGTGATCACGCACAAGCGGATCTTTGCCGATTTCTTCACGCTGCGCTGGAACAAGGGACAGCGCAGCTGGCTCGATGCGCATAACGTCTCGGCCGTGCTTGCGCTGCCCTATCACGCGATGATCACCTATACCGGGCTGATCACGCTGGTGGCGATGTACATGCCGTGGCCGGCGATGGTGAACTACAAGACGCCGCTCGATTACGGGGCGGTCGCATTCGGCATTCCGACCGAACGCGCCGCGACCGGCATTGCCGCGCCGCTGCTGCCGATCGGGCCGATGATCGAGAAGGCCGAAGCGGTGCTCGGCGCGCCTGCGACGCGGGTCGTGGTACGCCATCCGAATGATCGTGCGGCAACGGTGACGGTGTATCGGCATGCCGGCGTGTCGATCAATGCGCGGCTGCCATCGGTGACCTATTCGGGAAGCACTGGGCAAATGCTCGAGCGATCGGGCGGCACCGGGCCCGCGCTGATGACTGCGGGGGTGATGCTCGGTCTACACGTCGCGAGCTATGCGGGTACCGGGCTGCGCTGGGCCTATTGCCTGCTCGGCCTGACCGGCGCCGCGATGGTCGGTACGGGCCTGCTGCTCTGGACGACCAAGCGGCGGCGGCCGGGCGCGGCGCCGTTCCCGGGGCTGACGCTTGTCGAGCGCTTGAACATCGCGGTGATTGCCGGGCTGCCGGTCGGGATGGCAGCGTATCTCCTGGCGAACCGGGTGATTCCTGCCGATGCGGCCGGGCGCGCCGATGGCGAAGTCGCCGCGATGTTCTGGGCCTGGGGCGCGGTCGCAGTCATGCAGCTGGCCCGATCGCCGCGGCGCGCCTGGATCGAGAGCTTCGCGATCGGCGCCATCGCGTTTGCCGCAATTCCGGTCATCAATGCCGTAACGACCGCGCGCGGTCTGCCGGCCTCATTGCGTGGCGACGACCCGGTATTTGCCGGGTTCGACCTGACCATGCTCGCGATCGCCACCGTGCTGGCGATGGCGGCATGGCGTGTCGCGCAACTTCGTCCGGCGGCTCCGGTACGACGTCCTGCCCGTGGAGTGGTTCATGCTTGAAACGATCATCGTTGCACTGGCGGGCTGGATGCTGCTCGCGGCCTCCGCGTTTCGCTATCGCCGGGATCTCGGGATCACCGCACCCGGGACGATACGGCTGTTGCGGATCGCCGCCGCCGCCGCGCTGACGCTGGCGTTCCTGCGGTGCGGGGCGCCGGTCAGCGGCGAACGCGTCGTGCGGTTTCTGGGTGGTGGCTCGATCGCGGCGGTCATCATGGTCGGCACGCTGTCGGTCGCGCCGATGTTCATTTTGCGGCCCGTCGTCCTGATCCTCGGCATGGCGCGTGCCCTACGACCTTCGAAAGACGAACACCGTACCGCTTCGGCCTGACGGCGGAAGCGGTACGGAGGGTGCCGGTCGTTCTCAATCGGCCTGAGGCCTCGATCCGCCACAGTTGTGGCGGATCGCAACCATCCTAGCGATTTACCGTGGCAGCCGGTGCGCGGGGTAGCGTTTGCGCGACGGGTGTGCCGACGGGTGCCGGTGGCGGCGTGACACCGGTTACGGATGGGGCGCAGCTTGGGACGGTGGACGGCGCCATTACACCGGGAGGGGCCAAGTTCGCGCCGCCCGGTGGCGGAGGCGGCGGACCATCGTGGCCGGGACCACCGGGGGCGCGAGGACCACCGGGGCCATGCGGCGGCGGCCCGCCCGCGACGATCCGCCCATTCGGATCGACCAGATAGGAGGCGCGCAGCTGTCCGTTGTCGTAGCGCCCCTGTACCGTCATCGTCGCGCCGGCGGTAACGCCATCACCGTTGCGGCCGGCATCGATCATCGTCCGCCCGGTTGCGTCCTGAAGGACGAAGCGGTCACCGAAGATCTCGACCACACGGCCCTTCACCGTCACCACGCCGCTCGTGCCCGACAGTCGGGCGATCGCGGTCGGCGTGGTGGGGGCCATCTCGATGCCGGGCCGCGTCAGCGATACGGCGCTGGCGCCGCCTGCGACGCCGACTGCGAGCAGGGCGGCAGCGGCGAGCCTCATCCGCGTTCCGCGGTTCAGTGTTTCCATCAAACGGGGCATTCATCGTCTCCTCTTCGTGTCGATGACCGGCTTCTAGGCGCCGCATCCCCACGCCCCGCTGAACTTCCCCGTTCAGTTTGGGTTTAGCGTGCACAGCTAGCGAGGTCGTCATGCGTATATTGCTCGTCGAGGACGATCCCGATCTCGGCCCCGCGCTGGCCAAGGCCTTGCGAGGCGAGAACTGCGCGGTCGATCTTGCCGCAAACGGCGTCGATGCGGGGCATCTGGGCGACACCGAGGCCTATGACGCCGCCGTGCTGGATCTTGGCCTGCCGGGCCGAGACGGCGTCACGATCCTGCGGGACTGGCGGGCGGCGGGGCGCGACCTTCCCGTGCTGATCCTCACCGCGCGCGACGGATGGTCGGACAAGGTGGCGGGGTTCAAGGCGGGGGCCGATGACTTCATGACCAAGCCATTCCGCGTCGAGGAATTGGTCATGCGGCTGCGTGCGCTGGTGCGCCGGGCGGCGGGGCATGGCGCCACGCGGCTCGAATGCGGCCCGCTCGCCTTCGAGACGCAGATCGGCCAGTTCGAGCTGGACGGTTTGCCGATTAAGCTGACTGCGCTCGAATGGCGGGTGCTCTCGGCGCTGATGCTGTCGAAGGACGCCGTGATCGAGCGGTTGGCGCTGATGGAGCGTGTCTATGAGGGCGATGCGGACGTCGATTCGAACAGCCTCGAGGTGATCGTAGGTCGCCTGCGCAAGAAGATCGGCGCGTCGCTGATCGATACCGTGCGCGGTCGAGGTTACCGGCTTGCGACGCCGATACCCCGATGACGCTGATCCCGCGGTCGATTCATGGGCGGATGCTCGGCCTTTCACTGCTCGCCACCCTCGTTGCTCTCGCGGTTGCGGGCGCGGCGATCGCCGGCGTGCTGCAGCGGTTCGTCACCCAGGGGCTCGACCAGCGGCTCGATGCCGAATTGTCCCTGCTTGCCGGTGCGGTCGATGGCGATGGGCGGATCGACCGGGCGCGACTGACACGGCTTCGTGGCCTGCTCGATGCCGGCCCTGGCTGGCAATGGCAGATCAGCGGTCCGGCACAAACAGTGAGTTCCGCCGAATTTCCGACGCTGCGGACGCCCGGCCCGGCACCGCGAGACGCGCTGCGCGGGGAAGGGGAGGCGCGTCCGCAACCACTGGAGGGACGCGACGGGGTCCATGCTCGACAGATTTCGATCGCGACCGACGCGGGGCCGGTGGTGCTGACCGCAGCGGCACCGCGCGACGTCGTCGCCCGACCGATCCAGGCGGCGGTGGTGCCGTTGCTCGCGACGCTCGGCATCCTTGGCATCTTGCTAGGAATTGCGACGCTGGTGCAGGTGCGGATCGGATTGCGACCGCTGCGCGCGTTGCGCGACGGTGTAGCCGCGATGCGCAGGGGGGCCGCCAGTGTGTCCGAAGCGCAGCCCGACGAGCTTCGTCCGCTCGCGATCGAACTGAACGCACTCGCGCGGGACAATGCGGCGGCGCTCGCGACCGCGCGCGCGTCGGCGGCTAATCTGGCGCATGCGCTGAAGACCCCCGTCGCGACGCTTGCGCTAACGGTGCGTGACGATCCGGCCCAGGCGGCGCAGCTTGCACGGATCGACGCAACGATCCGGCATCATCTTGCCCGGGCACGCAACATCGCCGGCGGTCATGCGAGCCGCACCGCACTCGCCCCCGCGATCGCCGATCTGGTGTCGACGATCCGGCGGCTGAGGATGGAACGCGGCGTCGTGATCGATGCCGCGATCGATTCCGCGCTGCACGTCGCGGTCGATGCCGCGGATCTAGACGAGCTGGCGGGCAATCTGATCGACAATGCCGCGCGGCATGCGCGAACGACGGTGCGTGTCGCCGCGAGGGTCGATCAGGGCATGATCCGGCTCAGCGTCATCGACGATGGCCCGGGCATCGCGCTGGCGGACCGTCAGCGGGCGACCGCAGCCGGCGTGCGGCTCGACGAACGCGAGGATGGTCATGGGTTCGGCCTGGCGATCGCGCGCGAGCTCGCGGCGCTGTATGGCGGCGTGCTGGTCCTCGACGATGCCCCAGGCGGTGGGCTCTCGGCTTCGGTCACATTGCCGATCGGTACCGCGGTCTAGGACTGGCCGGAATGCGCGGCGATCAGGTCCGCGGCGTTCGGACCGCGCAGGATGCGGATGCCGTCGTCGCGATATTCGACCAGCCCCATCGCGACAAAGGCGTCGAGCCAGCCCTGCATCGGCCACCAGCCCCAGCGCGCATGGAATATCGTTGCGTTGCGGACGATGTCGTCGAGATGCTGGACGGGCGGATCATAGCTGTCGTGATACTGATGACAGGCGATCGCCCCGCCGACGAAAATCAGCGGGGTTTGTGCATGCTCGGCGCGAAAGCCGAAGTCGGTGTCTTCCGCACCATAGCCAACAAACGCCTCGTCGAAGCCGCCCAGTGCCTTGAACCGCTTCCGGCGGATCGCGAACGCCAGCGACCAGAACAGACCGGGATTGGTTTCGCGCCGCGTGCCCGTGGCGGGAAAACTGCGCACCGGATGTGGCCGCCCTGCCGCCAGCAGGACCTCTTCGTTCCACGTCGAACGTGCGTCGTCGGGCCCGAGATAGCGGATATCCGCGCAGAGCAACGCATCGTCCTTATCGAGCACCGCACCCATCCTGCCGAGACACTGCTTCATGGGGATACAGTCGACGTCGAGAAACAGCAGATGTGCGGACGTCGCGTGCCGCGCCGCAAGGTTGCGTGCGGCGGCGAGCGCGAGGGTGCCGGTCTGGAGCCGGTGGACGTGGACGGGGAAGGGCGCCTCCGGCTGCGCGACCGGGTCGCTGCTCATGTCGACGACAATCAGTTCGGCGGGGGCAACCGCGCTCCGTTTCAGGCCCTCGACCAGCTGGATCAGATGGGGTTCGCGGTCCTTGACGAGGGTCAGGACGGAGAGCGGCGTCATCGCAGGGACCACAGGTCGAGGCGGTACGCGTGGGTCCGTTCCGCACGCTCGATCGCAAAATCGCCGAGCCGGTCGCGCAGCTTGGTGACGGCTGCGTCGCCGGTCTGTGGATAGTCGGTATCGCCCGTCCAGTGCACGAGTATGATCCGGCAATCGGGCGTGGCGCTGGCGCGGATCGCAGCGGCTGCGCGCTCGATATCCGCGTCGTCCCAGTAATAGACGACCTCCGACAGCACGACGAGATCGAACGCGCCTTCGGGTGACTCGGCCGGGAAGCTACAGCGGGTGACCGTGACATTGGACAGTGCGGCGCAGCGCGACCGGGCAAGCTCGACCGCGCGCAGGCTGATGTCGATCGAGGTCAGGGTATCGCACAAAGGCGCAAGCCGCGCGGTCAGCACGCCGTGGGCGCAGCCGATCTCAAGGGCGGAACGATAGCGTCGATCGTCGATCGCGGCGATCGTCGCATCGAACTTTGCGGCTTCATACGGGCTCGAGGCGAGCGACCAGGGATCATCGTCGCCGGTGAAGACGTCGTCGAAATAGCGCGCGTCGAGGCTATGGTCGGGTCGCATGTCGGCTCGCCAGATAGAGGAGATCGGTGCCCGGCATGCGCTGCTGCGCGCGCGGCAGGCGAAAGCCGTCGCCCATCAATCCGGTCAACTGGCTGCGGTGCGCGCGAAGCGCGGCGCTGCGCCGGCCGGTCGGCATCGCCGCGGTGCGGACGACGCGCTTGCCCGCGGGGCGTTCGCCCCAGACGGCATATTCGAAGATCGCGACCGGCCTGCGCGCCGCGTACGCAGCATGCACCGCAAGCGTGAAGCACGCGGCATGATCGCAATGCGGCTCGCCTGCCGCGGTTGTCGCGATCGCGTTGACCGCGTGCCGGCGCAACAGGGCCGCGAGTTGCCGCACGGACCGACGGAACGCGGCGCTTCCGGGGCGGTGCGGGTTTGCATCGTGCCAGTCGAGAAACCGCGGGACGATCCGCCGTTCGCCGGTCAACAGCGCGACGGCATGTCGTGCTTCACTGCGCCGTCGCCGGATAAGCGCGCTACGATCCGCCGGCGTCGGGCAGGGATGCGAACCCGATCCGTCGGTCAGGATCATCACCCCGGCAAGGCGATTGCGCGCCGCCGTATCGACGATCAATGCCCCCGTGCCGAGCGTTTCATCATCGGCGTGCGGCGCGAGCACCAGCCACCGCGCGCTGCGCCAGGGACTTCGGCTCAGTGCAGTCGCGGGGGTCACCACAAGCGGTCACCGGCGCCCCAGACGTCGCGGTCGAGCCAGGCGAGCGCCGCCTGATCGCGCGCATAATCAGGGCCTGCCTGACGCAGATAGAGGCTAAGGTCGCGGCTGATCTTGTCCGCACGCTCACCATCAAACGCGCTGCGCGTACCGAGCAGACGGGCGGCGGCTTCCATGACGTCAAGCGCGGCACGCTCGACGACACCACGCGTCATCTGGACGAAGACGATGGCGTCGGCCTCCTCACGCGCGGCACGTCCCGCAGCCTCGCGGATCCAGAGGTAGGCGGTGCGCGCGGCAACTACCGCCTCGGCGAAGCGCGCACGCTGGACGGGGTCGCCGCGCGCGGCGTCGGACAAGGCGCGCCGGGTCTCGGTCAGCAGCCCCTCCATGCCGCCAAGCTGGACCGCCAGGAACCGCCATGCCCCCGCGGTGAACCGGGGTTCGCGGTCATAGTCGCCCGGTGCGCCTAGCGTCTGCATGACGCCGGCGGGATAGCCCGAACATTCGTAGCGACCACTCATGCTCGCGCGCATGCCGCGCACGCGCCAGCGGGACGCGTCGGTACGCACGGGATCATCGGCCGGGATGACGACGATCGGACGCTGGCCCGCCGCCGGACGCGCGGTGACGATCGCGTAATCGATACCGCCGGCGCCGCTTGCGAAGTGCTTGGCCCCATCGAGCACAGGGCCGTCAGGACCGTCGGTTACCGCGACGCCGGGCGGAGGTTCGGTCGCCCAGACGCCGAACCAGGCGCCGCGGTCGAGTTCGGTATCGAGCCAGGCAAGTTGATCCGCCGATGCATACCAGTCGAACAGTGCGAGCGCATTGACATGGCCCTCGAACAGCCGCCCGACGCTGAGGTCGCCGCGTCCGACCGTCCGCAGCGCATCGAGCAGTTCATCGGGTGCACAATTGGCCTGCCCACCGAGCGCCCGCGGGGCGAACCGCCGGTGCAGGCCGTGGCGGACCAGTGCGGCCATGCTGTCCGCGGGAAACATCGGGGCGGCATCATAACGCTCGCCGCAGGACGCGAGCGTCTCGACGAGGTCGAGGGACGGCGTCGCGGCGGCCGGCCGTGCAGTCGGGCCACTCATCGGTCGAGCCCCAGCGGCATGTCGCAGCGCATTGGCGGGAGCAGGGGTTCATCGCGCGCGACCCCGGAATCACCACCCGGCTGGTCGCGCCGCATCCGTCGCCACGCCGCGCGTGCGCGCCACTGATCGAACGACGGCAGAAAAGTGGGCTCGCCGCGCGCCACGCGATCGGACAGCGCCTGCATATGGTCCGCCATGCCCCCGGTCGCGCGACCGATGGTGCGCGCGGACACACGGGTCCACACACTCATCGGATGACCGAGCCGACCACCTGCCGCGACCGCTGCCTCGACCAGTGCACGGTCTTCCCCGGCGGGGATAGCGGGGACACCGCCCGCCGCACGGTAGAGCGGGGCAAGAATTGCCAGGCTTGCGCCGGTATGATCGCCGTGACGGGGCGCCGGATCCCAGCGGCACGGATCGATGTCGTCCTCGATCGCGCGTACACAGGCCCAGTAGCGGTCGAGCTTGATCTGCATCGCGTCCATGTCCGCCGCGAGCGGTTCGGCATCGTCGACGACGATCCGGCCGCCGACGATATCGAGCCCCGCGTCGATCGCGCGAAGCATCGCCGAGATCCAGTCGGGCGGCGGCCGGGTGTCCGCGTCGGTGGAGATGAGAACGCCGCGATGCGGATCGATGCGTGCAAAGCCGGCCTCCATCGCCAAGCGTCGTGCGGTGCCGGCATGCGCGCGCTCGGGCGGAAGATCGTGGCAGGCTACGGCAAGATGCAGTCGCTCGCCCCAGGCTGCCTGTGCCCGGGCCACCGCGGCGACGCTGTCATCGACGGTGTTGTTGATCAAGATCGAGACGCGGATCGGTCCATCCACGTCCTGTCGCGCGAGGGCGTCGAGCAGAATTGGCAGGCGGTCTGCCTCGTCACGCGCGGGCACGCATACGCAAAAGCGGGCGTCCGTCATGCCGCCCCCGCCAACGTGATCGGATAGTCAGACGCGCGGCCCCGTGCGGCGTGGCGTGTCGGCTGGATCATCTCTTCGTATAAATCCTCATAGCGGTCGATCATGACGTCGGCGTCGCAGATCGCCTCCGCGCGCAGGCGGCAGGCGCGGCGGTCGAGCAGCACCGCCCGCCGCGCGGCATCCGCGAGCGATGCGACATCGTCCGCGCGTGCGAGCGTGCCACAGGACTCGTCGAGGAGCGCCGGAATCGCGCCGCGCGCAAAGGCGGCGACGGGCGTCCCGGACGCGAGGGCTTCGGCGACCACCAGCCCGAACGGCTCCTCCCAGCGGGGCGTGCAGAGGAACGCACTCGCGCCGCCGACGAGCGCGCCGAGTGCCGCATGCTCGAGATGCCCGACATGCGTGACGTCGGCGCCGAGCCGCGGCAGGATCTCGGCTGCATAGTAATCCGGATCGGAGATCGGTCCGGCGATGCGGAGCGGATAGCCTGCCAGCCTCGCCGCGTCGATCGCCAGATGAAGGCCCTTTTCGGCGACGATCCGCCCATACCAGACGAGATAGCGGTCCGGACTTGCGGCAGGTTGGAAGGGGAAGCTCGCAAGGTCGATACCGTTCGGGATCGTCCGGTCGATCGGCGTCACGTGGCTCCACAGACCACGGATCGTATCTGATACGGCAACGAAGCGCATCGATGGTGACTTGCAGAGGCGGATGCCGCTTTCCAGCCAGCAGAACGGGGGTGTGTGCAGCGTCGTGACCATCGGCGTATCGAGCGTTTCCGCCATCGAGACGGGAAAATAGTGGAGCGAGTTGTTGTGGATGACGTCGAACCGTCGATTTCTCAGCATGCTCATCAACCGCAGATAGGCATGGTGTTCGCGGAAGAACGTCACGTCCTGCGCTTCGGCGGTGCCGGTTTCGAGAAGCGAGGTTTCGTCGCAGATTGCCTCGAGCCCCATTGCCGGATCGGATTTCATCGATGCGAATACTGTGACCGCATGTCCACGTCGGCGTAACGCGGTCGCCAACAGGTGCGTATGCATCTCGAGACCGCCAGCAAAAGGCTCGCGGATGGCATATTTGAGATGCGCAATAATTGCGATTCGCATTCCGGCCCCTTCACCAGCGATCACGATCTAAATCGCGTCGATTCGGTGAGAAACGCATCAATTCGGCTTTTATGTCCGCAACTCGGACCTTGTTTGTGCTAATCTATATCAATACTATAGCGGGTCGCGGTCAGGCTGCATGTCGGGATGTGCAGCGACGAAGGCCGGCAGGGTCGCGGCGTTCGTGGCGGCGGTGGCCAGACAGGGGTAGCGTGAGAGATCGACGGCGAAGCGTCCGGCCGCATAGACCTGCGGCACGAGATAGCAGTCGGCCAGCGTCGGCGTGGCGCCAAAGGCATAGCCGTCGCCATGGCGAGCGATCTGTGGCTCGATCGCATCGAATCCCGCGGTCATCCACCGCGTCATCCAGGCCGATACCTGATCGGGCGTCGCGGCGAAATCTGTCCTGAGTGCATCAAGGATCCGCAGATTGTTGACCGGATGAATGTCGCACCCGATCGTCGCCGCAATGCCGCGCACGATCGCGGCCTCGGTCGGATCGGCGGGCAATAGCGGCGCCGCCGGATAGGTCGCGTCGAGCCATTCGAGGATGGCAGGCGACTGCGTCAGGATCGTGCCGTCGCCGATCTCGAGCGCAGGTACCAGCCCTTGCGGGTTGAGCGCGAGATAGGCCGCGTCACGCTGCTCGCCGGTCCTGAGGTCGTGCGTGCGTTGCTCATAAGCGCACTGCTTCAGGTTCAGCCCGATCCGCACACGGTACGAGGTTGTCGACCGCCAATAGCCGTGCAGGATCATGCCGGCAGCACCGCCTTGGGGAAATCGGCCCAGACAGCGTCATAATCGAGCTGGGCATGCTCCAGCGCATGCGGCGTCGGTCGGTAGGGCCAGCAGCTCTCGACCATGAAGGCCATGGTCCCGTCGATCTTGTGCGGCTTGAGATCGGCGTTGGTCGCGGCAGTCCAGCTATCGAGGTCGGGACCGTGGCCTGCCATCAGATTGTGCAGGCTCAGACCGCCGGGCGTGAAGCCGGCCGCCTTGGCGTCATAGGCGCCGTGGATCAGCCCCATCGCCTCGGACATGACGTTGCGGTGGAACCAGGGCGGGCGGAACGTGTCCTCGGCGACCATCCAGCGCGGCGGGAAGACGACGAAATCGGCGTTCGCGCGCCCGGGTACGTCGGAGGGCGAGGTCAGAACGGTGAAGATCGACGGATCGGGATGGTCGAAGCTCACCGTGTTGATCGTGTTGAACCGCGCGAGATCGTAACGCCACGGCGCCAGATTGCCGTGCCACGCCACGACGTCGAGCGGACTGTGCTCGAGCGTCGTGCACCACAGCGCTCCCATGAATTTCTGGATAACCTCGAACCGCGTGTCGCGATCCTCGAACCAGGCGACCGGCGTTTCGAAATCGCGCGGATTGGCCAGCCCGTTCGCGCCGATTGGACCTAGATCGGGCAGACGGAACAGGGCGCCATGGTTTTCCGCGACATAGCCCGTTGCTTGCCCATCGGGTAGCAAAGCCCGGAAACGAACACCGCGCGGGATGAGCGCGATCTGGCCGGGCGCGACCATGATCCGCCCGAGCTCGGTCAGAAGTTCGAGCCGGCCGGACTGCGGAATGAACAGCAGTTCGCCATCGGCATCGACAAAGACCCGCGCCGTCATGTCGCGATTGGCGGCATAGAGATGCACCGCGACGCCCTCCAGATCCGCAGGATCGCGGGTGGCGAGCATCGTCGTCATGCCGTCGATCAGGTCGGTTCCCGCTGGCGGCGGCGCGCTCGGGTCCCAGCGCAGACGGTTGGGCGCCAGCGGACCGTCCTGCGCGCCCGCCGTGAAACGTGCGGCGCCGTCATATCGTACATAGGGCGGATGTTCGGCGGTCGGGCGCATGCGGTATAGCCAGCTCCGCCGGTTCTCGTGACGCGGTGCGGTGAAGGCCGTGCCCGATAGCTGTTCGGTGTACAGCCCGAAGGGAGGTCGTTGCGGCGCATTGCGCCCGACGGGCAGCGCGCCTGCGACGGCCTCGGTCGCGACATGGTTGCCGAAACCCGAAATATAGCCGGTGTCGGCCGGGTCGTTGGCCATCGTAACACTCTCCTCGCGCACCCCTGTTCGACGTGCCGCGGTGGCCGGGGGTTTCGCTCCGAACGATGGCCCCCGGCTAATATGGTGTCAACTGTTACCAGTTTGTACTGCTTTCGCCTCCTGCCGGAAGCGGTGGAGCAGGGGTTCGGTATAGCCATTGGGCTGATCAAGGCCCTCGAAGACGAGCGCGCGGGCGGCGCGATAGGCAAGGCTGGTTGCTTCGTGCCCTGCCATCGGCCGATAGTGCTGATCGGACGCATTCTGCGCATCGACCTTTGCCGCCATCTTCACAAAGGCGGCATCGACGGCGGCGGGCGTCGCGATGCCGTGGAGCATCCAGTTCGCCATATGTTGCGAGCTGATCCGCAGGGTCGCGCGATCTTCCATCAGGCCGATGTCATGAATGTCCGGCACCTTCGAGCAGCCGACGCCCTGATCGATCCAGCGCACGACATAGCCGAGAATGCCCTGCGCATTGTTCTTGAGCTCGTCGCGGATCTCGTCGGGGGACCAGTTATGGCCGTGTGCCAGCGGGATCGTCAGAAGCTTCTCGAGCGGCGTGACGGGCTCGCTCTGTCGTGCTGCCTGCCGCGCGAAGACGTCGACGCGGTGGTAATGCGTCGCGTGGAGCGTCGCCGCGGTGGGCGAGGGGACCCAGGCAGTGTTGGCGCCGGTCATCGGGTGCGCGATCTTCTGGTCGAGCATGTCGGCCATGCGATCGGGCGCGGCCCACATGCCTTTGCCGATCTGAGCGCGACCGCTGAGGCCACAGGCGAGGCCGATCTGGACATTGCGATCCTCATAGGCGGCGATCCAGCCGCTGGCCTTCATCTCGCTCTTGCGGATCATCGGTCCGGCGCGCATCGCGGTGTGCATCTCGTCACCCGTGCGATCGAGGAACCCCGTGTTGATGAACACGATGCGGTCCTTCACCGCGGCGATACAGGCGGCCAGATTGGCCGAAGTGCGGCGTTCCTCGTCCATCACGCCGACCTTGATCGTGTTGCGGTCGAGGCCGAGCAGATCCTCGACCGCGTCGAACAGCCGATTGGTGAAGCCCGCTTCGTCGGGGCCGTGCATCTTCGGCTTGACGATGTAGATCGAACCCTGGCGGCTGTTCCGGAAGCGACCAGTACCGTTCAGATCGTGAAGCGCGATCAGCGCGGTCACGATCCCGTCGAGAATGCCCTCGGGCGCCTCCGTCCCATCGGGCAGATGGATCGCGGGCGTGGTCATCAGATGGCCGACATTGCGGACGAACAACAGGCTGCGTCCCGGCAGGACGATCTCCGACCCGTCCTGCGCGGTGTAGCGGCGGTCGTGCTCCAGCGACCGGGTCAGCGTCCGGCCTCCCTTGTCGAACTGCGCCTCCAGATCGCCCTTCATCAGGCCCAGCCAATTGGCATAGGCCGCGACCTTGTCGTCGGCGTCGACCGCGGCAACCGAATCCTCGAGGTCGACGATCGTCGTGAGCGCGGATTCGAGCCGGACATCGGCGAGTCCGGCGGGGTCGGACGCGCCGATCGGATGGTCGCGATCGATGACAAGCTCGATGTGCAGGCCATTGTGGCGCAAGAGGATCGTGCTGCCGGCATGGCCGCGGAGCTGATCCGGTTGTGCCAGCACGGGCGGGCTGCCGTCCCAGTCGGTCCACGAACCCGTCGCAAGCGGCACGCTGGAATCGAGGAACGCCTTGGCCCAGGCGATCACCTGTGCACCGCGGTCCGGATCATAGCCCCGACCGGACGGCGTTCCGGGGATCACGTCGGTGCCGTAGAGTGCGTCGTACAGGCTGCCCCAGCGCGCGTTTGCGGCGTTGAGGACGAACCGGGCGTTGAGGACCGGCACGACCAGCTGCGGGCCTGCCAGCCGTGCCACCTCGTCATCGACGCGGGTCGAGGTCGCCACGAACGGCGCAGGCTCCTCGACGAGATAACCGATCTCGCGGAGGAAGCGTGCCTGTGCATCCGGATCGACGGGGCGGCCGGCAAGCGCGCCGTACCAGGCGTCGATCTTCGCCTGCAGCGCATCGCGGCGGGCAAGCAGCGCGCGATTTTCGGGTGCGAAGCGGGCGTAGATGTCGGCCATTCCGGACCAGAAGGCGGACGGGTCGACCCCGGTGCCGGGCAGCGCCTGGTCCTCGAGAAAGCGTGCCAGCGGTGCCGCGACACGCAGCCCCGCCTTGTCGATCATGCCTTCTGACGTCGCGCTCATTGCTCTCTCCCTATCTGAAGATCATTCTATACGAACGCCAGGCTGTTCGGTAGACGATCAAGTGTTGAAGCTGTCGATCACCGGGGGAACGAATGGATCCGGATGCCGCCTTGTTTGTCGACGTCGTCGCGGCCGGAAGCCTGAGCGGAGCTGCCCGCTTGCGCGGCATCTCTCCGGCGATGGTATCGAAACGGATCGTCCGGCTAGAGACGCGGCTCGGAGTGCGGCTGCTCAATCGTACGACACGGCGGCTCGAGCCGACGGCGCGAGGCGAGCGGTATCACGCGGACATGGTCGCGATCCTTGCCGCGATCCGGGAGGCCGAGGGGCGGGTCGGCGACCGGGCCGCCGGGCCGAGCGGTCCGCTCCGCGTCAGCGCGCCGACGTCGTTCGGGCGCTTGCATATCGCACCTCGGCTCAAGCCCTTTCTCGATGCGCATCCCGACATCGCGCTCGAACTAAATCTGTCAGACGGTTTTTCGGACCTGCTCGGCGAAGGTATCGACCTCGCGATCCGGATCGCGCCGACGGTCGAGCCGGGTTTTGACGCGCACCGGCTGGGCGACAGCCGCCGGGTCCTGTGTGCCGCACCCGCTTATCTCGAAACGGCGCGCATTCCCGACAGCGCGGCGGCGCTGGGTGACCATCGGCTGCTTGCGGCGCGCGGCCAAATGCCGTGGCGGCTGACGGGGCCTGACGGCGATTTCACGATCGATGCCGCGAGCCACGTGCGCACGAATTCGAGCGAGGTCGTGAGAGAATTCGCGCTGTCGGGCGTGGGGATCGCGCTGCGGTCGCTGTGGGATGTCAGCAGCGATCTGGCGGCGGGGCGGCTCGTTCGCGTCCTGCCGGCAATCGAGGGGAGCGCGGATGTCGGGATCTTTGCGCTGCACCCGCGCGGCGCAGTGCCGTCGTCGGTTGTCGCGCTGCTCGACTATTTGCGGACGCTGTGGACACCGTCACCGCCCTGGGCCGGCTGATCAAGCGCGCTGGTCACCGCGTCGATCCGGCGGAGCATCGCCGTGAACGCGGCGACTTCGGCCGGGTCGAACTGTGCAAAGATCCGCGCCTCCAGATCGCGTGCCTTGGGTGCGACCGCAGCGTAAAGCGTGCGCCCGGCATCGCTGAGCATCAACAGGTGCGAGCGACGGTCGCTGGCATTGGCGCGCCGTTCGAGAAGCCCGCGTTCGACCAGCGCAATCGCCGCGCGGCTTACCGTAACCTTGTCCATGCGCGTGCGGTGCCCGATTTCCGCCTGCGTGATGCCGCCGGTTTCGGCGATGACGGCGACCAGCCGCCATTCGGGGATCGAGAGACCGAACAGCGATTCATAGCTGCGCGCGATCGTGTCGCTGACGAGGTTCGACGTGAACGACAGCCGGAACGGGATGAAGTCGTCGAGCAGCAGTGGGCGGTCGGATGAAGCGGTCATGGCCCGGGATAGTATCAGTTGACACGATCTGCGTAAACGCGCAGTTGGTATCCAACGATACTATAAAGCTGTGAGAGGCTGTCGCATCATGGAGCATATGGACGTCAACCCGATGGGGTTGGATGGTTTCGAGTTCTGCGAGTTCACATCGCCCGATCCGGCGGCGATGGGCAAACAGTTCGAGCAATTGGGTTTCGTGCCCGCGTCCCGGCATCCGACCAAGGCAGTGACCCGCTACAAACAGGGTCGCATTAACCTTTTGCTCAACGCTGAACCGACGGGGCAGGCCGCGACGTTCCGCGCCGACCATGGTCCTTCGGCGAACGGCATGGCGTTCCGTGTTGCGGACGCCAAGGCGGCCTTCGACGCTGCGCTGGCACGGGGCGCGAAGGCGGCCGATGCGTCGCTCGGTGCGCTGGGCGACGAGAGCTACGCGCTGGAGGGGATCGGCGGATCGCTGCTCTATCTTGTTGACCGTCATGGCGGCGCTGGCAGCCTGTACGATGCCTGGGATCAAATCCCGGGCGCGGCGGAGGCCGAGGCGGAGAATTCGGTCGGTCTCGATCTGCTCGACCATCTCACGCACAACGTAAAGCGCGGGCAGATGCGGACCTGGTCGACCTTTTACGGTCAGATTTTCGGGTTCGAAGAGCAGAAATATTTCGACATCAAGGGCAAGGCGACGGGCCTGTTCAGCCAGGCGATGATCGCGCCCGATCGCGCGATCCGGATCCCGCTGAACGAGAGCCAGGACGACCACAGCCAGATCGAGGAGTTCATCCGCGATTATAACGGCGAAGGCATCCAGCATCTCGCGCTGACCACCGACGATATCTACACGACCGTCGAGAAACTGCGGGCTCGCGGCGTCCGGCTGCAGGACACGATCGAGACCTATTACGAACTGGTCGACAAGCGTGTGCCGAACCATGGCGAAGATCTCGAGCGGCTGCGGCGCAACCGGATCCTGCTCGACGGCAATGTCGGCGAAGAGGGGCTGCTGCTCCAGATCTTCACCGAACCGCTGTTCGGGCCGATCTTTTTCGAGGTCATCCAGCGCAAGGGCAATGAGGGGTTCGGCAACGGCAACTTTCAGGCGCTGTACGAATCGATCGAACTCGACCAGATCCGGCGTGGGGTGATCACGGTCGACGCGTGACGACGTCATGACGGACATGCAGGGCCAGCCGGGCGACGACAGTGCCGTGAGCGATGCGCCGTCGCCGGTGCGGCTGTTCGCCACGCCGGCCGGTATCGCGCTCGGGTCGATCGAGGCGATCGCACCCGGCCAGTCGAGAGGCTATGTCGTGCAGATGCGCGCGGGGCGGTTCCACGGTTTTGCGGTTCGGCGCGGTGACGGGGTCGTCGGCTATGTCGACCGCTGCCCGCACGCCGGACTGCCACTGGCGCGCGCCCTCGACGACTATCTGAGCCCGAATGGCGACTTGATCGTCTGTGGGTGGCATTCCGCACTGTTCAGAATCGACGATGGCCGCTGCGTCGGCGGCCCCTGCGTGGGTCAAGCGCTTGCGGTCTGGCCGATCACGGTCGTAGACGGCGTGATCACGACGCTCGGCGCGACGGCTGCGGTCCCTGACCCTCGCTGAGCATCGGGCGAGAACGGTAAAGAGAACAGCCCGGCAAGCCACGGGAACAATACGGTAAGGAGAGTTTCGTGACGCCAGATTTCGACTTCGCGCTGGGCGAAGCCGCGGACATGATCCGCGACACGACGCAGCGTTTTGCGAAGGAGAAGATCGCTCCGCTGGCTGCGAAGATCGATGCGGACGACTGGTTTCCCCGCGAGCTCTGGCCGGCAATGGGCGAGCTGGGGCTTCACGGCATCACCGTCGAGGAAGAGTATGGCGGGCTCGGGCTCGGCTATCTCGAGCATGTCGTTGCGGTCGAGGAAGTATCGCGCGCATCGGCGTCGATCGGCTTGAGCTATGGCGCGCATTCCAACTTGTGCGTCAATCAGATCCGCCGCTGGGGCAATGCCGAGCAAAAGGCGAAATATCTGCCCAAGCTGGTGTCGGGCGAGCATGTCGGAAGCCTCGCGATGTCCGAAGCCGGGGCGGGATCCGACGTCGTGTCGATGAAGCTGAAGGCGGTGAAGACTGAGCGCGGCTATGTCCTGAACGGCACCAAGTTCTGGATCACCAACGCGGCCTATGCGGATACGCTCGTCGTCTATGCGAAGACGGGCGAGGGATCGAAGGGGATTACCGCCTTCCTGATCGAGAAGGACATGCCGGGTTTCGCGATCGGGCAGAAAATCGACAAGATGGGCATGCGGGGCTCCCCGACCGCCGAGCTCGTCTTCACCGATTGCCACGTGCCGTTCGACGCGGTGATGGGACCGGAGAATGGCGGCGTCGGTGTGCTGATGTCGGGCCTCGACTATGAACGCGCGGTGCTTGCGGGCATTCAGCTCGGCATCATGCAGGCCTGTCTCGACGTGGTCATCCCCTTTGTCCGTGAACGCAGGCAGTTCGGGACCGCGATCGGGCAGTTCCAGCTGATCCAGGCCAAGATCGCCGACATGTATGTCGCGTTGAGTTCCGCGCGCGCCTATGTCTATGCCGTCGCGCGATCGTGCGATGCGGGCAAGACGACGCGGTTCGACGCGGCGGGCGCGATCCTGCTGGCGAGCGAGAGCGCGGTGAAGGTCTCGCTGGAATCGATCCAGGCTCTGGGTGGCGCTGGCTATACCAAGGACTGGCCGGTCGAGCGTTTCATGCGCGACGCCAAGCTGCTCGACATCGGCGCGGGAACGAACGAGATTCGCCGGATGCTGATCGGACGCGAACTGATCGGTGCCGCACCCAAGGTGATGCAATGAGCGTGCGGATCAGGTCGCTGCGGGGTGAACGGTGAGCGGGCCCGTCCTCGATACGAAGCTGTCGGTCGACGCCGAAACGTTCCAGGCGAATGCGGCGCACAACCGCGCGCTCGCCCAGCGCCTGCGCGACGACGTTGCGCGCGTCGCGCTCGGCGGGGACGCCCGTTCGCGCGACCGGCACGTTGCGCGTGGCAAACTGCTTCCGCGCGACCGGGTCGAGCGCTTGCTCGATCCGGGTTCGCCGTTCCTCGAGATTGGTCAGCTCGTCGCCAACGGCCTGTATGACGACGCGGTCCCCGGCGCGGGAGTGATCGCGGGGATCGGCCGCGTTGCCGGGCGGCAATGCATGATCCTGTGCAACGATGCGACGGTGAAGGGGGGGACCTATTTCCCGCTGACCGTCAAGAAACACCTGCGAGCGCAGGAAATCGCACAGGAAAATCGTCTGCCGTGCATCTATCTCGTTGATAGTGGCGGGGCGAATTTGCCCCATCAGGCGGAAGTGTTTCCCGATCGCGAGCATTTCGGGCGTATCTTCTACAACCAGGCGCAGATGTCGGCGCTGGGGATTCCGCAGATTGCCTGCGTGATGGGAAGCTGCACCGCGGGCGGCGCCTATGTCCCGGCAATGTCCGACGAGACGATCATCGTCCGCGGGCAGGGCACGATCTTCCTTGCCGGGCCGCCGCTGGTCAGGGCGGCGACGGGCGAGGTGATTTCCGCGGAGGACCTCGGTGGAGCGGACACGCATGGACGACGGTCGGGCGTCGTCGATCATGTCGCGGAATCGGACGACCACGCGCTGACGATCGTTCGCGACATCGTCTCGACTTTGCCGCCACAGGTCCCTGTCACGGTGAACCGGCAACCGGCACGCCCGCCGAAATACGACGCTGAGGGGCTTTACGGTGTCGTGCCGTCCGATGTGCGCGCACCCTATGACGTGCACGAGGTGATCGCACGGCTGGTCGATGGCAGCGAATTCCATGCGTTCAAGGCGCTTTATGGTACCTCGCTGGTGTGCGGGTTCGCACATATCCACGGGCTCCCCGTCGCGATCCTCGCCAACAACGGCGTCCTGTTCAGCGAAAGCGCACAGAAGGGCGCGCATTTCATCGAGCTCGCCTGCCAGCGCAAGGTACCGCTGTTGTTCCTCCAGAACATCTCGGGTTTCATGGTCGGCGGGAAGTATGAGGCGGAAGGCATTGCCAAACATGGTGCAAAGCTCGTGACGGCAGTCGCGACCGCGACCGTGCCGAAGATCACGGTGCTGATCGGCGGCAGTTTCGGCGCCGGCAATTACGGCATGTGCGGACGCGCCTATTCGCCACGTTTCCTGTTCAGCTGGCCGAACAGCCGGATCAGCGTGATGGGCGGCGAGCAGGCGGCCTCGGTCCTCGCCACCGTTCACCGCGACGCGGACGACTGGACGGCGGAGGAGGCGGAAGCGTTCAAGGCGCCGGTTCGTCAGAAATATGAGGACGAGGGGAATCCCTGGTACGCGACCGCGCGGCTGTGGGACGACGGGATCATCGATCCTGCGCAGACCCGCGACGTTCTCGGCCTCGCGCTCGCCGCGACGCTCAACGCTCCTATCGCCGAACGCCCCGCGTTCGGTGTGTTCAGGATGTAAGCCGATGATCCTGCTATCGTTTCTGCTGGCCGCGGGTCAGGTCACACCGGTCCAGCCGATCGTCAAGGGCACCGGCTTGCCGCCAGTCGTGGTGACCGAGGAGGCTGGCGTCATGGTGCCGATCGACGCGATGTTCGCTGCGTTGGCCACCCGCGATGGCCAGGCACTGCTCGCACAGGTACGCCCCGAGGGGGGTGCTACGGCAGTGGAAGAAATGGCCGACGGCACGCGCATCATCCGCCGGACCGGCTGGTCCGACTTCGCCGCCCGTCTGAAGCCCGGACCGGAGCGATATGCGGAACGCCTGACGGATCCCGCCGTGGATATCGATGGCGATATCGCGATGGTATGGTCGCCCTATGTCTTCACCATCGACGGCCGGGTCGCGCATTGCGGGACCGACCATTTCGACATGGTGCGCGACGCGGGCCGGTGGAAGATCCTCAACATCACTTGGTCTAAGCGGACCACCGGATGCCCCGCGCAATGATCGAATCACTGCTCATCGCCAATCGTGGCGAGATCGCCTGCCGCATCATCCGCACAGCTCGGGCGTTGGGAATCCGCACGATCGCGGTCTATTCCGATGCCGATGCGGGCGCGCTGCATGTCAGGCACGCGGACGAGGCGGTGCATATCGGTGCGAGCCCGGCGCGCGAGAGCTATCTGGTCGGAGAGCAGATTATCGCCGCCGCGCTCGCCACCGGCGCTGAGGCTATTCATCCGGGGTACGGGTTCCTGTCCGAGAATGCGGACTTCGCGCAGGCCGTGCTTGATGCAGGGATCCTGTGGGTTGGCCCCGATCCCGACAGCATCCGCGCGATGGGGCTGAAGGATGCCGCGAAGCAGCGAATGATGGCGGCCGGGGTCCCGGTGACGCCAGGCTATCTGGGGGAAGACCAGTCGCCTGATAGGCTCCAGCGTGAGGCGGATGCCATCGGCTACCCGGTCCTGATCAAGGCCGTCGCCGGCGGCGGCGGCAAGGGTATGCGCCGCGTCGACGCGTCCGCCGACTTTGCCGACGCGCTCGCGTCGTGCCAGCGCGAAGCTTCCGCATCCTTCGGCAATACCGACGTGCTGATCGAGAAATATATCCTCTCGCCGCGGCATATCGAGGTGCAGGTGTTCGGCGACCGTCAGGGTAACGTTGTCCATCTGTTCGAACGCGACTGTTCGTTGCAGCGCCGGCATCAGAAGGTGATCGAGGAGGCCCCGGCGCCCGGCATGGATGATGCGACGCGCGCGGCGATCTGCGCGGCGGCGGTGCGCGCGGCACAGGCCGTGAACTATATTGGCGCGGGTACGATCGAGTTCATCGCCGATGCGAGCGAAGGCCTGCGCGCCGATCGGATCTGGTTCATGGAAATGAACACCCGGTTGCAGGTCGAGCATCCCGTCACCGAGGAAATCACCGGACAGGATCTGGTCGAATGGCAGCTGCGGATTGCCAGCGGCGAGGCGTTGCCGCTGCAGCAGCATGATCTTGCGATCCGCGGATGGGCGATCGAGGCGCGGCTCTATGCGGAGGATCCCGCCAAGGGTTTCCTGCCGTCGATCGGGCGGCTCGAGGCGTTCGATCTGGGTGATGCGGCGCGGGTCGATACGGGCGTCGAACAGGGGGCGGACATCTCGCCCTATTATGACCCGATGATTGCCAAGGTGATTGCCTGGGGCGACACGCGTGAAGCCGCGCGCGAGACGTTGGCGGAGGCGCTGGACAAGGCGGTCGTCTGGCCGGTCCGGTCGAATGCGGGGTTTCTCGTCCAGGCGCTCGACCATTCGGAATTTGTCGCGGGAACGCTCGATACCGGGCTGATCGCCCGCGAAGGTGCGGCGCTGATGCCCCCGGCGCAGCCCAGCGAGGAAGCGCTGATCGAGGCCGCGCGCACGCTCGTACGCGCCGAGCCGATGGCGGGCTTTCGTCTCAACGCGGCCCCTTTGAAGGCCGCGCGGTTCCTGCTCGACGACGACGCGGTGACGATCGATCTCGACGGTCGCGGCGTCCATGAACCGGTCGATGCCGCCCTCGTTTCCGATGCCGGGCAGACCTGGCAGTTGCGGCCCTGGCGTGCGTCTGGCGCGGCGATGGGGGCGGCAGCGGATGGCGCGATCTTATCACCGATGCCGGGACGGATCATCGCGGTCGACGTGGCTGTCGGGGACCGTGTCGCAAAGGGGCAGAAGCTCGTGACGCTGGAGGCGATGAAGATGGAGCATTCGCTCGTCGCGCCGTTCGACGGGACGGTTGCCGAACTGACCGCGATCGAAGGCGGGCAGGTGAGCGATGGCATGGTGCTCGCGCGTATCGAGAAGGATGACTGATGGCCGGCCGCTATTTCGACCGATGGGTAGTCGGCGACCGGATCGTCCATGAGATCCGCCGCACCGTCACGGAGACGGACAACCTCCTGTTTTCGACGATGACGCACAATCCGCAGCCGCTGCACCTCGACGCGGAGGCGGCGAAGGCGAGCGAATTCGGCCAGATCCTCGTCAACGGCACCTTCACCTTCGCGCTGATGGTCGGCCTGTCGGTGGGGGACACGACGCTCGGGACGCTCGTCGCCAATCTCGGTTACGACAAGCTCGTGCATCCAAAACCCGTCTTTATCGGCGACACGATGCGCGCCGAGACCGAGGTCGCCGAGCTCAAGCCCAGCCGGTCGCGCCCGAACGCCGGGATCGTCACATTCATGCACCAATTGATCAACCAGCGTGACGAGATCGTCTGTCAGTGCCTTCGCTCGGCGCTGCTGCTGCGGACGTCGGCATGAGGTTGCGCTCGCTGCTATTCGTGCCCGCAGACCGGCCCGAGCGTTTTGCGAAGGCCGCAGCGAGCGGGGCCGATGCCATCATCCTCGATCTGGAGGATTCGGTCTCGCTCTCCCGCAAGGCTGTTGCCCGCGAGGCGGTCCGGGCCGCGTTGCAGGACCACACCGACGTCGTGCGGATGGTCCGGATCAATCCCGTCGACTCGGGGTGGCTGGACGACGATATCGCTGCGGCGAGGGGCGCCGATGCGATCATGCTGCCCAAGGCGACCGGACCCGCGACCGTCCTCGCGCTGGTCGAGGCTTATGGCGATGACTGTCCGCCGATCCTGCCGATCGCGACCGAAGTGCCCGCCGCGATCTTCACACTGGGCGAATATGCGCGGGTCAACGGCCGGTTATGCGGCCTGACCTGGGGCGCCGAAGACCTGCCCGCGGCGATCGGCGCGGCGACCAGTCGGGAGGACGACGGGTCCTATACCGAGCCCTATAAGCTCGTACGATCGCTGCTGCTGTTCGGCGCGCATGCGGCGGACGTAGCGGCGATCGAAACGGTCTATCCAGCAATCGCGGACATTGACGGGCTGGCAGCCTATGCCGCGCGCGGCAGCCGCGACGGCTTCACCGGCATGATGGCGATCCACCCGTCGCAGGTCGCCACGATCAACGCCGCGTTCACGCCGGATGCGGCGAGCGTGGCACGTGCGCATGCCGTCGTCGCAGCGTTTGCGGCGGCTCCCGAGGCCGGCGCGCTGCAGCTTGATGGACGGATGATCGATGCGCCGCACCTGCGCCAGGCGCGGGCGATCCTCGCGAGACTCTAGGCCCATTGGCGGCAGGAATTTTCTGCGCTACCGTCGCCCCGCGAAACCGGTGAAGGCCGGGGTCGCAGATCGCGTCGGTGCCCCTCGGGGCTTCAAAGGGAATGCGGTGCGGGAGGCGAGCCTCCTCATGCCGCGGCTGTCCCTGCAACTGTAAGCGGTGAGCGCGGTGCGCATGTTCCTTCGTTATGAGGGGACGACCACTAGGCCTGAGCGTAAGCGCAGGGCCCGGGAAGGTCGCGTACCGGGCGTCGACCCGCGAGCCAGGAGACCTGCCGGCGCTCGGTCGCTCTTGCCATGGTCCAGGGGATGGCCGCGGCACGGTACTCCGTCTGAGCGACGAACCATGCGGCGGGGGCCGCTTCGGTGCGCGTGGCGGGTGCAGTTCGGCGTACACCCCAAGCGTTGCGCCGGCTGTCCGTGGCATCGGACGGCAGGCCCCGGCCGGTCGCTCGCGACGCCGGGAGTATCGTTTCATGACCAGAGTTTTCGTTTCGCTTGCGGCGCTCGCGACCGCCACGGCCTTTGCATCGCCGGGCGCGGCCGAGCCCGATCCGGTTACTGCGGCGACGGGCGAGGCGGCAGCGGGCGGCGCCGAGCTGGTGGTTACCGCATCGCGATCAGGCGACGCTGTTCCCGCCGATCAGCTCGGGGCGTCGGTGACGGTGCTCGACGCCGCTACGCTCAACCAGCGCCAGACCCGGATCGTGTCCGACGTGTTGCGCGACGTCCCTGGACTGGCGGTCAGCCGGACCGGCGCGGTCGGGGGGACGACGCAGGTCCGGATCCGTGGGTCGGAGGGCAATCACTTGCTCGTGCTGATCGACGGGATCGAAGTGTCCGATCCCTATCAGGGCGAATATGATTTCGGCACGCTGATCGCCGACGAGGCGGCACGGGTCGAGGTGCTGCGCGGCCAGCAGTCCGCGCTGTACGGGTCCGATGCGATCGGCGGCGTCGTCCAGTATCTCACGCTCAGCGGCGCGGAGGCCCCGGGTGTATCACTGCGGGCCGAAGGGGGATCGTTCGGCACATTTTCGGGCGGCGCGCGGGTCGCGGGCGTAGCGGGCAATCTCGACTACGCGCTGTCGAGTTCGACCTATCTCACCGACGGCACGCCGACCGCACGGGGCGGATCGCGCGACATCGGCGCGAAGAGCGTCGGCGCGACGGGCAAGCTCAGCTGGTCGCCCACCGACACGCTGAAGGTCACGGGCGTCGGGCGCTACAGCTATACCGATGCCGACAGCAACGACACGGCATTGAGCGGCCCGCAGTTCGGCACGATCGTCGATACGCCAGGCGCGCGCAGCACGGTCGAGGCATATTACGGGCTCGTCCGGGCCGAGTTGGCGCTGGCGGATGGCCGCTGGACGAATGCGCTCAGCGGCCAGTTTGCCGATACGACACGCCGGGCGCTGGTCGACGATGCCTTGAGCTTTGGCAACAAGGGCCGGCGGTACAAGGGATCGTTCGAAAGCGCCTTCCGGTTCGGCACCGATCGCATCCGGCATCGGCTGACCGCCGCAGTCGATGTCGAGCGTGAGGAATTTCAGACGCTTAGCGCGGCTCCTTCGGAGTTCGTCTTTACGGGACGGCGGCATACCGACAATATCGGGATCGTTGGCCAGTATGACGTCGTCGTCGACGATGCGCTCGCGATCGGCGGATCGGTGCGGCGCGACGAGAATAACCGGTTCGATGACACCACCACCTACCGCGCGCAGGCGAGCTATCGTTTTGCGACCGGAACGCGGGTGCGCGGCGCCTACGGTACCGGCGTGAAGAACCCCGGCTACTTCGATCTCTTCGGCTATTCCGACGGTCGTTACATCGGCAATCCGAACCTCAAGCCCGAAAAGTCAAAGGGGTGGGAAGCCGGGGTCGAACAGGCTTTCGGGGGGGATCGTGCGACGATCGGCGCGACCTATTTCGACAGTCGGCTGACGAACGAGATCTTTACCACCTATCCTGCCCCCGACTTCGTCGCGACGCCCGGCAACCGCAATACGCGATCGACGCAGCATGGCGTCGAGGTGTTTGCCACCGCCCAGCCGATTCCGCAGCTGCGCTTCGACCTCGCCTATACCTATCTGAAGGCGCGCGAGGACGGGGGCGTGGAGATCCGGCGCCCCAACCATATCGGCAGCGTCAACATGACTGCGTTCAGCCGCGACGAGAGCGCCTCGGCGACCCTCACCGTCCGGTATAATGGCCGGCAGCAGGACGATGCCTATACCGATCCGAGCTATGTCCCTGTCCGCGTTTCGCTCCAGGAATATGTCCTCGTCAACCTGAACGCGGCGTACAAGCTGACGCCCCGGCTATCGGTCTTCGGTCGGGTCGAAAACCTGTTCGACGAGCGGTACGAGGAGGTGTTCAGCTATGTCGGTCAGGGGCGCGGTGCCTATGCCGGCGTGAAGGCAGCATTCTGATGCGGAGCGAGGCGGAGCACACGGCGCGGATGGCCAAGAAGAAGGTCGTCCAGGACAAGATCGTCGCGGCCAAGACGATCGAGAAGGGCCTGCTGATGGTCCACACCGGACCGGGCAAGGGCAAGACCACCGCGGCGCTCGGCATGGCGGTGCGGATGATGGGGCATGGGCGAAAGGTCGGGATCGTGCAGTTCGTCAAGGGTGCGATGACGACCGGCGAGAAGGTCATCTTTGACGCCTTCCCCGATCTGGTCGAATTCAAGCCGATGGGCGAGGGCTTTACCTGGGATACGCAGGATCGGGCCCGCGATATCGCCGTGGCGCGCGAAGGGTGGCACGAGGTCCGCCGGATGATCCTCGACCCGAGCTATGCGATGGTCATCGCCGACGAGATCAACATCGTCCTGCGCTACGACTATCTGCCACTCGACGAGGTACTTGCGGGATTCGCAGCGCGACCGGCGATGACGCATGTCGTGGCGACGGGGCGCAACGCGCCCGAGGCGTTGATCGCCGCAGCGGATCTCGTCACCGAGATGGGGCTGGTCAAGCATCCGTTCCGGGGCGGGGTCAAGGCCCAGGCCGGCGTCGAGTTCTAACGGCCGCGGCGAGGACTAGCTGGACGCTGCGTGCGCAACTGCGCCGCGAGGCTTTGCGCGGCCAGCACATAGGCGGGACCTCCGCAGACGGTCCACGCCTCGGGGATGCGCAGACGGGGAATCCCGTCGAGAATCGGATGATGCAGCATTTCGGTGCCCTGATCGGTCACGCGGTCGGTGGCGCTCTCAACGACGAGATAGTCCGGGCGTGCCAGCGCCATTTGTTCGAGCGACAGTTGCGAAAGTGCCGGCTTGCCGAGCCGGGTCGCGAGATTGGCCAGCCCGAGACGCTGCATCAGTTCGTCGACGAGCGTGCCGGTACCCGTCAGGAAACCCCGACGCTGATAATAGGCCGCCGTACGACCACCTCCCGGGGCGCGCGGCAATCGTGCGAGCGCGGTGTCCATCCGGCGGATCAGCGTTTCGCCGCGATCGGGGTGCCCGATGGCTGCGGCGACCTGCCGGACTTGCGTCACGATCGCGGCATAGCTGTCCGCGGGGGGCAGATCGAGCGTCGCGACGTTCCGGCCGGCGAGAACGGCCGTGACCGTCTGGCGTCGGAACGGCGATGCGATCACGAGATCGGGGCGGAGCATCAGGACGTCTTCGGCGCTGCCACGGCTGACGGGCATGGTACGCGCGGCGTTGGCGGCAGCGGACATGTTCGGATCGCGCGCGAACCGGGTCAGTGCGACGATCTGCGCGGGGTCGGCCAGCGCCAGAAGATACTGGTCAGCGCACAGGTTGAGCGAAACGATACGCGCCGGCGGTCGAGGCGCTGCCGCCGCAGCAGATGCGCCAGCGGCAGCGATGATCAGGATGGTCAGGAGACGGCGTCCGCGCATGCGCAAAGCCCTGCCGCAGCGGCCGCTTATGCGCTAGGCGGAAAAGGATGCGGTGGGATCTGGCACTATGGAACGCGTGACGCGTGCGCGATTGGTCGGTAGCCTCGCGCTGCTTGCGCTGCTGGCCGGCGCTACGTCGGTCGCGGTGGGGAGTGCGGCCATCCCGCTGGCGCATGTCGTGCGGGCGCTCAGCGGGCAGGGCGATCCGATCGAACGCGCGATCCTGTTCGAACTTCGTCTGCCGCGCGCGATCCTCGGGCTCGCGGTCGGCGCGATGCTGGGGCTTTCGGGTGCTGCGCTGCAGGGGTTCCTGCGCAATCCGCTGGCCGAGCCATCGGTGCTGGGCGCGTCGAACGGGGCATCGCTGGGCGCGGTGATCGCGCTGTATTTCGGGCTGGCGGAGCTTCATCCGGCGATGCTGCCGATCGTGGCGATCGCTGGGGCGTTCGCGGCGCTGGGGTTGCTGTTCGTGCTGGCGGCCGGGTCGCAAAGCGCCTTGTCGCTGATCCTCGCGGGGATTGCGGTTGGAACGCTGGCGGTCGCGGGGGTCAGTCTGGCGCTCAACCTGTCCCCGAACCCGTTTGCGGCGATGGAGATCATGACCTGGTTGCTCGGGTCGCTTGAAGACCGGTCGTTCAGCCATGTCGCGCTGGCGCTGCCCTGTATCGCAATCGGCATGGTGCTGGTCGCCTGGGACGGCCATGCGCTCGACGCGCTGACGCTCGGCGAGGATGGCGCACGCGCGCTCGGCGTCGATCTGCGAAGGACGCGCGTGCGGATGCTGGTCGGGGTGGCGATCGGGGTCGGCGGGGCGGTCGCGGTATCGGGCGCGATCGGGTTCATCGGCCTGATCGTCCCGCATCTCGTCCGGCCGATGACCGATCGCTCGCCATCGGCGATCCTGCTCCCCTCCGCATTGGGCGGTGCTGCATTGCTGACCTTTGCGGACGTGCTGGTACGCGTGATCCCGACGTCGAACGAACTCAAGCTAGGGGTCGTTACTGCGTTTCTCGGCGTGCCGGTGTTCCTCGTGCACCTCATGCGCGAGCGGCGGCTGTGGTAGCCCTTTCCGCGGACCGCCTCAGCGTCCGCCGTGCCGGGCGGGTCGTGGTCGACGATGTCAGCTTCGCGGCAGAGGGTGGTGCGCTCATCGGGATCGTCGGCCCCAATGGGGCGGGCAAATCGACGCTGGTTCAGGCGCTTCTCGGGCTGGTTCCCGCTACGGGGGAGATCCTGCTCGACGGGGTTCCGCTGGCGGAGCGCTCGCGACGCGAGATTGCACGGACGGTCGCGTATCTGCCGCAGGGTCAAAGTCTTCATTGGCCGCTGAGCGTCGAACGTCTCGTCGCGCTGGGCCGGTTGCCCCATCTCGCACCGTTGTCGCGCATTTCTCAGCAGGATCGTGATGCGATTGCCCGTGCGATGGCGGCGGCGGACGTGACCCCGCTTGCGGCGCGTGTCGCGACCGAGATCTCGGGGGGCGAGCGGGCCCGCGTCCTGCTGGCAAGGGCACTCGCGGTCGAGGCGCCGGCGCTGATCGTCGACGAGCCGCTCGCATCGCTCGATCCCGCGCATCAGATCGCGGTCATGGACATCCTGCGGGCGGAGGCCGCGCGCGGCGTCCTGGTGATCGCCGTGCTGCATGATCTGGGCCTCGCCGCACGCTATTGCGATCGTATCCTCGTGCTCGACGCGGGCCGGCTCGTCGCCGACGGTGCGCCTTCGGCGGTGCTGACGCCGGTTCGGCTGCGTGAGACCTATGGCGTTAGGGCGTGGTTCGGATCGATCGAGGGCGTACCGGTCGTGGTACCGCTGACGCGTGACAGCGCGCAGGGCGATTGACCCGGGCCGCTCGCCCGGCCTATCCCTCTGGCCGCGACAGGTTCCCCGGCGACGGGGATGAAAAGGGAACGGGAGAACCCCGGCTGCCCCTGCAACTGTAAGCGGCGAGCCATCGTGCCAACATGCCATTGGGATCCCGGTCCCGAGAAGGCGGCGCGAAGGGCTGTGACCCGTGAGCCAGGAGACCTGCCCGTCGCAGTCGTCTTTCGTCCGGCCAGGGTGCGCCGAGCGGACGGGGGTAAACCCGCACGACGACATAACCAGCCTGTGGCCTGTGCCGCGGGCGCGTATGTCATGGGGTTTCAATGCCGAATATACTGGTTCCCGCCGAAGACGGTGCGGCCGTCGTCGCCTGCAGCACCTGCCGCGTGTCCACCGATGCGAAGGACGATGCCGAGGGCATGCGGGGCGGTGCGAGACTCGTCGCGGCGTTGCAGGCGGTCCAGGCGAGTGATCCGCGCTATGCCGGGATTGCGGTCCAGGCGATGCCGTGCCTGTTCGCCTGCCAGGACTTCTGCACCATCCACGTCCGCGGGCCCGCGAAGATCGGCTATGTGCTGGGGCGCTTTACCCCGGATGAAGAGGCTGCGCGCGCGATTCTCGATTATGCCGTGCTGCATGCGGAGAGTGCGGAGGGGCAGGTGCCGTTTCGGCAGTGGCCGGCCGGGATCAAGGGGCATTTCATCACCCGGACGCCCCCCGCCGGCTATGTCGCGCAGTGACGCTGTTCCCGACGGTCGCGGCGTTCGAGGCGGCGCTGGAGGCCCTTCCCGTGGCAGACGAAGCCGCGCGAGGGGCCGCATCGCTGCGGCAAACACAGTTGACCAAGCCGCCCGGATCGCTCGGCCGACTTGAAGACCTCGCGGTCTTCATGGCGGGCTGGCAGGGGCGCGAGCGGCCGCGGTTCGAGCGTGCGCGGGCGGCGATTTTCGCCGGAAATCACGGCGTTGCGGTGCACGGGGTGAGCGCTTTCCCGGTCTCCGTGACCGCACAGATGGTCGAGAATTTCCGTCGTGGGGGCGCGGCGATCAATGCGCTGGCGGATGCCGTCGGGCTCGAACTCGTCATCGCTGACATCGATCTGGAAACCCCCACGGCGGATTTCACGACGGGGCCGGCGATGGACGAAGCCGCGTGTCTCGCCGCACTCAACATCGGTGCCGACGTCGTCGTGCCTGGGCTCGACATACTCGTCGTGGGTGAGATGGGGATCGGGAATTCTACGTCGGCCGCAGCACTGTGTCTGCGCAGTTACGGCGGAACCGCCGCCGACTGGGTTGGCCCGGGGACGGGGGTTGATGTGGCGGGAATCGCGCGGAAAATCGCGGTCGTCGAGGCGGGGATTGCGCGGCATGCTGATTTCCCGCGTACGCCGTTCGAGACGTTGCGGCGGGTGGGGGGGCGTGAAATCGTCGCGATCGCTGGCGCGGTGGTGGCGGCGCGGCTGGCGGGGGTGCCGGTGATGCTGGACGGATTCATTTCGTCGGCGGCGATCGCACCGATCGCGGCGGCGTATCCTAGCATTACAGAGCATTGCATTGCCGGGCATTGTTCGGCCGAGCCGGGGCATGAGCGATTGCTTCAAGCGCTGAAACTCGAGCCTTTACTGAGACTTGGGATGCGGCTGGGGGAGGGAAGCGGGGCGGCGGTTGCGGTGGGAGTGATCCGGTCGGCGTTGGCGGCGCATGACGGGATGGCGACGTTTGCCGAGGCGGGGGTGTCGGTGGCGTGAGTGGGGCGTTCCTGCTTCACCTGTTGCGGCATGGCGCGCCTGAACTGACCGGGCGGATGCTGGGGCGGACCGATAGTCCGGTTACGGCGGAGGGTTTGGCGGCCTGTGTGGCGCGGGTAAAATCACTGTATTTCAAGCAGATCGTCTGTTCTGATCTCATGCGATCGCAGGCTATTGCGGATGCGATCGGGCGGGAGCGGGGGCTGGCTCCAACGACCGATGCGCGGTGGCGGGAGCTGGATTTCGGGGCTTGGGACGGGCTGGCTGCGGCGGAGATCGACGCTGCGGCGTTGCAGCGGTTCTGGGACGATCCGGATGCTGCACCGCCACCGGGTGGGGAACGGTGGAGCAATCTGGTCGCAAGAATTACTGATGCGATAGAAGAACTTACACCCGAAACCTCACTGATCGTGACACATGGCGGGGCGATCCGTGCGGCGTTGAAATCACTGTGCGGGTTCGGGTTGCGCGAGCTCTGGGCGTTCGATTTGCCTTATGCGGCGCTGATTAGTTTGCGGATCTGGCCGGACCGGACGGCGCAAATCGTGGCGCTGCAGACGGATCCGGCTTCGTGAAGCGGCTGATCGTCGCCTTCGGCTTCCTGACGCGCGTGCCGATGCCGCAAGTCACTGCGGACGCTGAGGATTTTGCCGCCGCGATCCGGTGGTACCCGGTCGTCGGGGCGTGCATCGGGGTGGTCGTCGCGGGAGCGGGGTGGGTCGGCGCACAGGTCGATCCATGGACCGGTGCGCTCGCCGCGCTGGCAATTTGGGTAGCGATTACAGGGGCTTTGCACCTGGATGGGCTGGCGGATCTGGCAGACGGGCTGGGTGCCGCGCATGGCAATCGCGACAGGCTGATCGCGGTCATGGCCGATCCGCATATCGGCAGCTTCGGCGTTGTGATGATCGCGCTGCAACTCATTGCAAAGCTTGTATTATTGCATGCTGTTTCGAGTCAGGGATGGGCAGTCGTGATCCTCGTCCCGATGCTCGCGCGGATCGGGCCGTTGTGCTGGGCGCGGTGGGTGCCGCTTCTGCGGGAGGGCGGGCTGGGAGGGATGGTGGCAGGGAAGATCAGGGTGCACGATCTGGTCTTTTGGGGGTGCGTAACAGGGTGTTTAGGGGGGCCTGTGCATGCCGTTGCAGGGGCCCCTGCACTGATCGCGCTATTCGGCTGGTGGCTCATCCGGCGGGTCGGGGGCGTATCGGGGGATTGCCACGGCGCGGGGATCGAATTCGTCGAGACCGGGATGCTAGTCGCGCTCGCCATTGCCGGTCGCGTCTGACCCCGCGAGCTTCGACAATGCGATCAGCGCGTCGATATCGAGACGGCGTTCGAGCGTTTCCGCAATCGCATCGAGCGCAGCGTCGATCGACGCCGCATGGTCGGGGCCGACCGCGTCGACCCCGAGCCGGCTGAGCCAGGCGCGACGCTGATCCGCGAGGCCGAGCAGGCCGTGGACATAGCTGCCGGAGACGAGCCCGTCGGGACTGACCGCACCGTCGCGGCGACCATCGTCGCGGGTCGTGAGCGCGCGCGCGGTGTCGGGGCCGCTGGTCTCGCCGATATGGATCTCATAGCCGTCGAACCGTGCGCCGATCGCGGTGCCGGCGACGCGTTCGAGCGTCTTGGCGGGGGACAGGATCGTCGTGACATCGAGCAGGCCGAGCCCGGGGGCGATACCGGCGGGACCCTCCAGCCCATCCGGATCGGCGATGCTG
Source organism: Sphingomonas sp. FUKUSWIS1 (assembly GCF_000733135.1). Taxonomy (NCBI): domain Bacteria; kingdom Pseudomonadati; phylum Pseudomonadota; class Alphaproteobacteria; order Sphingomonadales; family Sphingomonadaceae; genus Sphingomonas; species Sphingomonas sp. FUKUSWIS1. The sequence continues at coordinate 430 of NZ_JPJC01000014.1, read as the reverse complement.
CGGCCGAGCATCTGATAGCCGCCGCAAAGCCCGAGCACCGGGCGGCCGCGGCGGCGGTGCGCATGGATGTCGATGTCCCAGCCCTGCGCGCGGAGAAAGGCGAGGTCGGGGATCGTCGCCTTGGAGCCGGCGAGGATGATCATGTCGGCGTCGGGGATCGGTTCGCCGGGCGGGACCATGACCAACGTGACACCGGGGTCGAGCCGGAGCGGATCGAGATCGTCGAAATTGGCGATGCGCGGGGTGATCGGACAGGCGATGACGACCTGGCCGTCCTGCCGACCGTGACCGGGGCGGCGTTCGAGCACGACCGCGTCCTCGCTCGGCAGGCGGGCGGCCTCGGGGAGCCAGGGGATGACGCCATAGCCGCGCCAGCCCGACCGCGCCTCGATCGCGCGATAGCCGTCGTCGAACAGCGCGGGGTCGCCGC
>NZ_JPJC01000013.1:85339-86872 GCF_000733135.1 Sphingomonas sp. FUKUSWIS1 | reverse complement strand
GCCGAGGCGCAGCGGGCGATGCTCGACCGGTTGTCGGCGGGGGTCGCGCAGTTCGGTGGCGACCGCGGCCTGGTCTTCTGCAACCAGCCGTTCCGGCGCATGTTCGCGATGCGGGCGGAGTGGCTCGCCGACCGTCCCGAATTCGACCGCGTGCTCGAACGGATGCGCGAAGCGGACAGGCTCCCGGAGGTCCGCGACTTTCCGGCATGGAAGGCCGAGCGTCGCGCATGGTTCATGCAGACCGGGACCATGCCGAACGGCGGCGCGAGCGAGGAGATCTGGCACCTGCGCGGCGGTACGCATTTGCGCGTTGTCGCCCAGCCCTTGCCCGATGGCGGGCTGTTGCTGATCTTCGAGGACCGCACCGAGCATGTCCAGCTCGCCAGCGCGCGCGACACGCTGCTGCGCGTCCGTACCGCCACCTTCGACAACCTGTTCGAGGCGCTCGGCGTGTTCGCCGCCGACGGCCGGCTGCAATTGTGGAATAACCGATTCAGGGTGCTGTGGGGCCTCGAAGAGGAATTCCTTGCGGGTCATCCGCGTGTCGACGTCTTTGCCGATGCGGCCGCGGGCAAGTTGATGACGCCCAACCGGTCGGCGCTGATCCCCGATCTCGTGCGATCGGCGACCGCCGGACGGCAGCAGCGCGGGGGCCGCGTGGCCTTTGCCGACGGCCGGCATTTCGAATTCGCGGGCGTCCCGCTGCCCGACGGCAACGCGCTGTTCACGATGCTCGACATCACCGACAGCCGGCGTGCGGAGCAGGCCTTGCGCGAACGCGCGAACGCGCTCGAGGCGGCGGACAAGGTGAAGACGGCGTTCGTCGCGAACATGAGCTATGAGCTCAAGACGCCGCTGACGTCGATCAGTGGTTTCGCCGAGATGCTGCACGGTGGCTATGCCGGGCCGATGAGCGAACAGGCCGGGGGGTATCTCGAGGCCATTCTCGAATCGGTCGAGCGGCTCGGGCTGCTGGTCGACGACGTGCTCGACCTGACCCGGACCGAGAGCGAGAGCACCGAGATGGTGCGCACCGATGTCGAGCTGGCGGTGGTCGCCCGCGCCGCGGCAGGCTCGATCCAGGCGACCGCGCGGCGTCGCAAGCTGGACTTCGCGATCGAGATCGGGCGCTCGACCGGGCGTATCTGCGGCGATCCCAAGCGACTGCGTGAGATCGTCGAGCATCTGCTGCGTCACGCGGTCGCCGGTACGCCCGAGGGGGGGCGGATTCTCCTGCACGCCGACGGCAATGCAACGCATGCGCGGATCGTCGTGTCGGATGACGGCGCGGGGATGAGCGCGGAAGGCGTCGCGCATGCGTTCGACCGGTTCGCCGAATCCAAGACGATCGGCGATCGTGCGCTGGGGCTCGGCCTGCCGCTCGCCAAGCAGTTCGTCGAGGCGCATAACGGCACGATCGATCTCGTATCCGAACCCGGAAACGGCACGCTGATCACGGTCGAACTACCGCGGAGATGATCATCGCTTTGAAGGGACACGCACGCTGCCCGGGTTCGGTCGCATGACCGTGCT